>JAHJQU010000246.1 GCA_018819005.1 Pseudomonadota bacterium
CCTTCAATATCGGTAAGAGTTACAAGAACATCGGCATCCATGAGGATAGCTATCATTGCCGCAAGATTGTCGTTGTCGCCGAATTTAATCTCTTCAACCGCAACAGTGTCATTTTCGTTTATAATCGGAACAATCTTCCATGACAAAAGGGTATAAATCGTGTTTCTTGCATTTAGGTATCTTTTTCTGTTCGACAGGTCTTCGCTTGTAAGAAGTATCTGGGCTACCTTTTTATCAAATTTTTCAAAGGCTTTTTCATATTCCATAATAAGCCCGGCCTGTCCGACAGCGGCAACGGCCTGCCTTTTTGGGATTTCGTCAGGTCTTTTCCGAAGACCTATTTTTCTTAATCCTGATGCCATGGCGCCTGAAGAGACAAGAATGACCTCCGTTCCCTTGTCCATCAGAAGGCTTATCTGCCTGCTTATCGAGCCGATGACCTTTATATTAAGCCCGTGATCTTCGGTTAAAACATTGCTTCCAATCTTGACAACAACCCTCTTTGAAGAAGCAACCAATTTTCTGTCATCTTTCATCATTTTTCATCTTTATTGATTTTATCCAATAATGAGGTCATTTTCTGTTTCAGTCTGTTTATACCTTTACCCGTTGCGGCTGATATTGATAAAACTTCTATGTTTCCGGCTTCTTTTATAAAAATATCTTCCGCTTCCTTTGAACCGGTTATATCCATTTTGGTTAATACCACCAACCGTGTTTTGTCGGCAAGGCTTTTGCTGTACAAAGCAAGCTCTCTGTTTATGGTATGATATTCGGAAAGGGGCGAGTCTGGATTTATGGCAGACGCATCAATAAGATGGACAAGCATCAGTGTTCGTTCAATATGTTTCAGAAATGTTGTTCCTAGGCCTGCGCCTTTATGGGCGCCTTCAATCAGTCCCGGGATATCAGCAACCACAAAGGGTTCTCCCCCGGCGGTTTTTACTACACCCAGCATGGGTGTGAGAGTGGTAAATGGATAATCTGCTATTTTGGGATGTGCTGAAGAAATAACGCTGATAAGCGTAGATTTGCCGGCATTTGGAAGTCCGACAATTCCGACATCTGCAATAAGCTTGAGCTCAATTTTCAGATTTAAGGTCTGGCCTTCCTCGCCCGGTTGCGCAAAACGGGGAGTTCGGTGTGTTGATGTGGCAAATTTCTTATTCCCCTGACCGCCTCTTCCCCCCCTGGCAATTACAAAGGACTCATCAGGTTCAACCATATCTTTCAATATGCTGCCTGTGGTGATATCGCTTATTACTGTACCGGGAGGGATTTCAATGATCAGATTTCCCCCTTTTTTCCCGGTTTTTAGTCTTCCTGCTCCGTCTCCGCCTTTTTCAGCGATGAAATGCTTTTTATACCGGAAATCGTAAAGAGTCCGTTTTTGTGATGCTGTCCTGAAGATAACATCACCGCCCTTGCCGCCATCGCCACCGTCCGGTCCTCCGCGCGGAATAAATTTTTCTCTTCTGAGACTTACACAGCCTCTTCCTCCGTTACCGGACTGGACAGTAATAATTGCTTCATCTATAAATTTCACTCTGCATATACGCTGGCTTTTTTACGTGAACGTCCAAAATCTTCATAGGCAACGACCCCGTCAATCTTGGCAAATAATGTGAAATCTTTTCCCAAACCGACATTGTTGCCCGGATGTATTCTTGTTCCCAGTTGACGGACAAGTATGCTGCCGGCTCTGACTTTTTCGCCGCCGAAGCATTTCACGCCGCGTCTTTGTCCATTACTGTCACGGCCGTTCCTTGAGCTGCCGCCTGCCTTCTTGTGTGCCATTTATATACTCCTGTAAAAAAACAAGTTATGCTTTTATGCTGTCAATTTTAATTGCCGTATAAGGCTGCCGGTGACCGTTTTTACGGCGGTATCCTTTTCGTCTTTTGAATTTGAAGACCAGAACTTTTTTCGCCTTATCCTGCTCAACGATACTGGCAAGGACAGTTGCATTCTCGACAAAAGGATTGCCGACTTTAACTATTTCGCCATCCGAAAACATGAGAACCTTATCAAATGAAACAGTTGTACCGACATCGCCGGATATTTTTTCAATTCTAAAGGTCTCACCTTGTTCAACCTTATATTGCTTTCCGCCGGAATTAACTATAGCGTACATTTTTCCCTCCTGAAAAATCAGATTACTGTATTTCGAAAAATTGTGATAATATCCTTCAAAAATATATTGTCAAGAATAATCTGGATTTTATAAGCCTGTTGAAATTGATTTTTCCTTGTCAGGCTAACCTGATTTATATCTAACATATGGAACCATTTTTATTTTTTGTCAACAATAGTTTTAAACTGTGGCCGGATGTTGACGGACTCGTAAAAAGTCGAATTTCAGACGGCAAAGAAAAAAGATTATTATGCAAGGCGCACGAATCTTGAGGAATGAAGCGTACTTACTGGTACGCTGCAATGACGAAAGATGAAGTGCAACACAGCAGAATGACTTTTTATGAAGCCGTCAAGTTTGAGAGGATAATTCAATGCCGACAGTAAAAAATGATTGTA
Source organism: Pseudomonadota bacterium (assembly GCA_018819005.1). GTDB lineage: Bacteria > Desulfobacterota > Desulfobacteria > Desulfobacterales > RPRI01 > RPRI01. The sequence continues at coordinate 2,533 of JAHJQU010000246.1, forward strand.
CAAAAATTGGCTGGATAGGAACAGGTGTCATGGGACTTTCAATGTGCCGGCACATAATGGAAAAAGGATTTGCCGTAACCGTATATAACAGGTCACGCAGCAAAGTCGAGCCGCTTATCGAAAAAGGGGCTGTATGGGCATCGTCCCCTGATAAGGTAGCCGAATTATCGGATGTTGTTTTTACCATGCTCGGATTTCCGGAGGATGTCAGGGAGGTTTATATGGGGGGCAAGGGTATATTTTCCGGGGTTAAAAAAGACTCTATCCTTGTCGATATGACGACAACGAGCCCGAGCCTTGCAATCGAAATTTATTCATTTGCAGCAGAAAAAGGAGTTTATGCTGTTGATGCACCCGTATCCGGCGGCGACGTTGGCGCCCGCTCAGGAACTCTCTCCATAATGGTTGGTGGTGATCCGGAGGTCGTCGAAAAAATAAAGCCGCTTATGGAAGCAATGGGGAAAAAAATAGTACATCAGGGACCTGCGGGTTCAGGGCAGCACGCAAAAATGTGCAACCAGATCGTCGTAGCAGGCACGATGATAGGTGTATGTGAAAGCCTCCTTTACGGATATAAGGCCGGACTCGATATGAAGACCATGCTTTCCAGCATATCAGGAGGCGCTGCGGCATGCTGGGCGCTCGATAATATGGCGCCGCGAATTTTAAACAGAGACTTTAATCCCGGCTTTTTCGTTGAGCATTTTATTAAGGACATGGGGATAGCCCTTGATGAGGCTAAACGGATGAAACTTGTTCTTCCGGGTCTTGCTCTTGCAAATCAGTTATATATGTCGGTTCTTGCTCACGGAGGCGGGAAATCGGGCACACAGGCACTTATACTGGCACTTGAACGGATGAGCAATATATCCCATTAAATTTATTCTCGGACTTTCTTCTGCCGATTCTGGATATAGGCATTCCGCAGACCCTCATAAGGCTCCAAAGCCGCTTTTTTGAAGGATTCATAATCGCCTATCTTAATGGACGTTTCATTTATAATACTGTAACCGGTCACCCCCAGTGACACCTCAAGAGGCTCAATATATGAAACCGGTTTTAAAAACCGGTCACCTGCCATACCGAAAGTATCCCGGAGAGTAGAAGGTCCGAGAAAAGGCCATATAATATAAAAGCCATTTCCTATACCGTATGTCGCAAAGGTCTGACCCAGGTCTTCATCACCATTCTTCAGTTCAGGATAATTTTTTGCTGGATCATCAAAACCCAGAATGCCTTCAGTGCTGTTAACAACAAACCGGGCAAATTCATTGCCGGCAGACTCAATTTTGCCCTGCAAGATGCAGTTTACGAAACGGACCGGCATTCCCAGGTTATCAAAAAAATTATGAACGCCG
>JAHJQU010000247.1 GCA_018819005.1 Pseudomonadota bacterium
TGCAGCCTTATCGGTATCAGGTCTTGCGACCGATTCTTTTATCTTCATCGGCTTCTGCCCAAAAAAAAAGGAAAAGCGCCTCGATTTGCTGAAAGATCTTAAAAAAGAAAAAAGAACGATTATATTTTACGAATCTCCCAGGAGAATTCTGCGGCTTATTGAAGAAATTAAATCAGTAACTGGTGAAAGAGATTCCGTTTTATCCCGCGAGATAACGAAGATTCATGAAGAATTTATAAGAGGAACTCTGTCTGAAATTCTCACCGTTTTAAAACAGCGTCCGGAAATAAAAGGTGAGTGCACCCTTCTCATATCAGGCCGTGAAGAAAAAGAAGCTTCTTCTCCGGAACTAGTCACGAAGGAGCTGAAGGAAAGTATCTGTTCAAACAAAAAACCCCTGTCCGTTCTCGCAAAAGAGACGGCAAAAAAATTCGGTCTTCCTAAAAAAGCAGTATATGAAGAGGCCTTGAGGATAAAAAATGAGCAATCTTGATCCAATTTTTTCACCAAAATCGGTCGCTGTAATAGGCGCCTCCACCACGCCGGGCAAGGTGGGGCACGATATTTTCGCAAATATTTTAAAAGGAGGTTATACAGGAACCCTTTATCCTGTGAACCCATCCGCAAAATCGGTATTAAGCGTAAGGGCTTACCCGAGACTTACGGAAATTCAGGATGACATAGACCTTGCAATAATTATTCTACCCCCGGCAGTTGCAGTTAAAGCGGTTTACGAGGCGGTTGAAAAAAAGGTTAAAGGCCTTGTAATCGTATCGGCCGGGTTCCGCGAGGTAGGCATCAAGGGACTTGAATTTGAGAATGAAATCGTTTCGGTTTGCCGTGAAGCCGGGATCAGGGTTATAGGCCCCAACTGTCTTGGCGTAATCAACCCCAGCCCTCTGATCGGGCTTAATGCCAGTTTTTCGGCGCGCATGCCCAAATTTGGGAATATATCATTCATTTCCCAGAGCGGAGCACTTTGCACCGCGGTGCTCGATTTTGCCGCAGACAGGGATTTTGGTTTTTCAAAGTTCATTTCAATAGGGAATAAAGCAGATGTAGATGAGCTTGATCTTCTGCTATACCTTCATCAGGATACCGATACCGAGGTAATAATGATTTACCTTGAAGAGCTCCGCCGCGGACCTGAGTTCATTGAAGCTGTGAATAAAATCACATCTGGGGATTTCAGACCCACACCGGTCATTGCAATCAAATCCGGAAGAACAAGCGCCGGGGCCATGGCTGCGGCATCACATACGGGCGCTCTGGCCGGTACGGAAGCGGTATATGACACCATTTTCAGGCAGTCGGGCATAATCCGGGCGGATTCAATCGACGAACTCTTCGATTTCGCAAGCGCCTTTGCCTATAAAAATGAAAACGAGGTCGGGAAACTGAGAAGAAAAGTTCCGACAGGCAACAGGATTGCAATTGTCACAAATGCCGGCGGTCCGGGTATCGTTGCAACCGACATGACGGTCTCATCCGGTCTGGTTCTCGCGAAATTCTCCGAAGAAACGGTTGAAGCTCTAACAAGTCATCTCCCAATGACTGCCAATGTCCACAACCCCGTTGACATTATTGGTGACGCGGCTCAGGACAGATATGAAAATGCTCTCGCTGCCGTGATCAGGGACGAGGGTGTCGACGGGGCGCTTGTCATACTTACCCCGCAATCAATGACAAATGCTCTTGGCACCGCTGAAGCTATCGCAAGAATCGCAAGGCGTTCCAGCAAGCCGGTCCTCTGCTGCTTCATGGGCATTTTTGACGTATCCGCAGGCGTAAAATACCTTCAGGAACATGGAATTCCGGTTTTCAGATTTCCTGAAAATGCCGCCAAGTCTCTTGGAGCTCTCTATCAGTATTCAACATGGCTTAACCGCCAGCAGATCGCGCCATATGATCTCAGGCATGACAAAGAACGCGCGGCTGCAATCATTAAAAACTGTATTGCCGAAGGCAGAATGAAACTTGGCGAAATTGAGGGCGGGAAACTGCTGGAATGTTACGGGTTTAAAATACTTCCTGCCGGACTTGCAACAACAAGGGATGAAGCCGCGGAAATAGCCGAATCACTTACCTTCCCTGTCGCAATGAAGATTGTTTCTCCCCAGATTCTTCACAAATCCGATGCGGGCGGAGTGGCGCTTGGAATTGAGAACAGGGAGAATGTGTTAAAAACATTTGATGAAATAGTAAAAAAGGCATCGGAGTTTGACCCGAAGGCTGAAATCAAAGGCATACTGATTCAGCAAATGGCGAAAAAAGGAGAAGAAGTCATTCTCGGAATGAACAGGTATCCGATTTTCGGCCCGTTGCTGATGTTCGGGTTGGGCGGAATATTCGTGGAGCTTTTCCAGGATGTCGTATTCGGGCTTTCTCCTGTGGGCCGAAATTCAGCCCGCAGAATGGTCAGGAGCATAAAAGGATACAAGCTCTTCAGAGGATTCAGGGGAAGACCGGTTTGCGATATTGAATCTCTCGAAAAAGCCATTGTCAGCCTTTCCGACATGTGCCTGAATCATCCTGAAATACTGGAAATGGATATAAACCCGCTCCTTTCCCATGAAAATGGTTCAACGGTGGCCGATTGCAGGATAATTCTAAGTGAAGCAGACATTAAAAAATAAAATTATATTTCCGGTCATTCTTGCGGTTCCGGAAAGTGAAAGAAATCTTAAAGGAAAAAAAAAGGTTGAAGCATTAAGCGCCCGTGCAAGATTTGCGCTCGAAATTTCTTCCATCAAAAGCGGGGTCAATCTCGGCTGCCTTACCAAGAATGAAGACGGCGCGCCTGTTCCCTTTGACGGCAACTTCTGGTCCGTTACTCATAAGACCGAATATGTGGGCGGAGTAATCGCGCGGACGGAAACAGGAATTGATATTGAAAAAATCAAGCCCTGTTCAAAGGCTCTATGCAATAAAATTGCAGGTCCGCGGGAATGGGCTCTTTCGGATTCGGACAGGGAGATTCTTTTTTTCCGTTTCTGGACTTCCAAAGAAGCCGTATTAAAGGCCGCGGGTACGGGAATAAGCGGCCTTTCAGGCTGCAGCATTGAAAAGATATTAAGCGACAACTCCCTTTTCGTAAACTATAATAACAAAAGATGGGAAATACAGCACTATTTTTTCGGCACCCACATTGTGTCTGTTGTATCCAATGGCTTTGATATCGAATGGACCCTTTTGCAGGATAATTATTATTCCCCGTTAATGGGAAACAGCCTGCCGGAAATAAACCAACATTCTTGACACACTAAACATCTTTCACCTATAGTCCTTGGAACAAATTAATCCGGGAACTTGATTGATGGACTCGCAAAAAGTCAAAATTCCGACGGCAAAGTAAAAAGCTCATTATGCAAGGCGCGCGAATCTTGAGGAATGAAGCGTACTTTTTGGTACGCTGCAATGACGAAAGATGAAGCGCAACAAAGCAGAATGGCTTTTTACGAAGCCGTCTTAATCGAACCTTGTATTTCAGGAGAATTATTATGCAAGTAACATTTTACGGCGCCGTCAGAGAAGTCACCGGCTCAATGCACCTCATATCTGCAAATTCGGACAAGATACTGCTCGATTGCGGAATGTTTCAGGGCCGCAGGAAAGATACGGAGGATAAAAACAAATCGTTCCCTTTTGATCCCAGTTCAATATTAAATCTTGTTCTTTCCCACGCACACATAGATCATTCAGGAAGGATTCCTCTTTTAACCAAAAATGGCTTTCCCGGCCGTGTAATATGTACACGGGCAACTGCTGATGCCTGCACATACCTTTTGCTCGATTCGGCACATATCCAGGAATCCGATACAAACTACCTGAATTATAAATCCGTTCGAAATACCCTGTTATCAAGGGGCAATAACTCAGGCCATATTAAAAGCAAAAAAAACAGAAAAAACGAAATCGCGAATATGTTAAAGATCGAAGGGAACAAACTTAACATCGAACAAATAACGGCGTTAATAAAAGAAAATCATCTTGACCGGATAAGCCCGCTTTATACAATTGAAGACGCTGAAAAGGCCCTCCAGAGTTTCGATGGCTATCCCTATCGCGTACCTGTGGAAGTCGGACAAAACGCAACCTGCACATTTTATGAAGCGGGACATATTCTTGGTTCCGCCCTGTCTGTAATTAAAATAAAAGAGAAGGGCCGTCAGCTTACGGTATGTTATACCGGTGATATAGGAAGATACGACAAACCCATTATAAAAAACCCTAATGCCCTCTTCCCCGAAGAAGACAGAAACATAGATCTTCTCATCATTGAAAGCACCTATGGGAATCGTGAACATGAACCGATAGCAGATTTAAAGCCTCAACTGAAAAAAGTTATAAACGATACTGTAAACCGCGGGGGAGTTATAATTATTCCGGCCTTTGCATACGGAAGGACCCAGGAGTTGCTCTACATTCTTCATGAACTGTATGATAAAGGCGAAACGCCTAAACTCCCGGTATATGTGGACAGCCCGCTTGCATCAAAGATAACACAGGTTTTCGGAGAACACCCGGAAGTTTACAGCCGCGAGACAATGGATACGTTTCTTTCAAAAGGGGAAAATCCCTTTTCGTTTGAACAGGTAAATTTCACCTCTTCAGTAGATGAATCAATGACGCTTATGAGGGATAACACACCGCATATTGTAATTTCCGCGTCGGGAATGTGTGAAGCCGGAAGAGTTCTCCATCACCTCCGGTACAAGGTGCATAACCCTAAAAACACAATTCTCATAGTCGGCTTTATGGCCGAAAACACACTCGGGCGTCGTATCCAGGATTATGGAATTGCATATGAAGAATCAGGCAGAAAAGGTGAGGCGCCTGTTATCAAGATCCTCAACAAGGAATATCCCCTTAAGGCCCATGTTGTAAAACTCGGCGGTTTCAGCGCTCACGGTGATAAAAATGAAATGTTGCGTTTTTTAAACGAATCGAATCTCAAAATTAAAAGAATCGCTGTTGTCCATGGTGAAGAAGAACAAACACTCTCTTTTACCGATTTTCTTACGCAGGCAGGATTTTCCGCCTTTGCTCCCA
>JAHJQU010000248.1 GCA_018819005.1 Pseudomonadota bacterium
CAGATCGGCGAAAAACTTACCCAGGGACTTGGAGCAGGCGCCATGCCCCAAATTGGCCGGGATGCCGCATTTGAAACTGAAGAAACTATCAGAAAAGCCCTTGAAGGCAGTCACATGGTCTTTATAACCGCCGGTTTCGGCGGGGGAACAGGAACAGGCGCCGCTCCTGTCATAGCCAAGCTCTGCAAGGAGATGGGGGCGCTTACCGTGGCAGTGGTTACAAAGCCGTTCTCCTTTGAGGGTAAAAAACGAATGAAGCAGGCCGAAGAGGGAATAAATGAACTCAAGAAATTCGCAGATACGGTAATTACTATTCCTAATGACAGGATGAGAGGGCTTGCCTCAAAAAATGCCAAGATGACAGAGATGTTCAGAAAGACTGATGAAGTTCTGCTCCATTCCGTAAAAGGCATAACAGACCTTATAATGGTGCCCGGCCTTGTTAACCTCGATTTTGCGGATGTAAAGACCACGATGTCGAAGGCCGGCCTGGCCATTATGGGTATTGGTGTGGGAAGCGGTGAGAACAGGGCGATTGAAGCGGCCGAACGCGCCATATCACATCCGCTGCTTGAAGATATTTCAATCAAGGGCGCAAAAGGTGTGTTAATGAACATAACATGCGGCAGCGATATCACCATGGAAGAAATGACCGAGGCTTCGGATCGGATTTTCAATGAAGTCGGAGAAGATGCCGATATAATATGGGGCACAGCCGTTGATGACAGCCTCGGCGAAGAGTTGAGGGTAACAGTTATTGCGACAGGCATAGGCTCTCCTCACGTGGAAAGCAAAAACGAAGCAAAAGAGGAAAGATTCCAGGCAAGAGGGAAAGTCCGGAGTCTTACAATCGAAGACATGAAGACAGCCGTAAACTATGACATCCCAACCATCATACGCCAGAAAGAAGCTGCCGGTGAATCGGGAGGCGCAACATACAGGGGTTATAAAGGGCTGGTTATTGACAACAGCGATCTTGATGTCCCGACATTTTTAAGGAAAAAAGCGGATTAAGCGAGAGACGGAAGGCTGTAGGCTATTAGGCTATAGACTATTAGCTGACAGCCTAACAGGCTATATCCTGATAGCCTATAACTTAACACTTTTTATGACCGGTCAAACAATCAATGCCATGGAGAAAAGACAAAAAACCGAAGAATTTTTCAAGATCCGAAACAGGGGCTGTCCGCAAAGACTGGAGAGGACGCATAAGGGTAGCCCTCGTCTATCCCAATACCTATGAAGTCGGGATGTCAAATCTTGGTTTTCAGACGGTTTATGAAATTTTAAACGGGCTTGATCATCTTTTGTGTGAAAGGGCTTTTCTCCCTGAAAGCAATACAGATCCGGTAAAAACAATTGAAACATCAAGGCGGCTGGCCGATTTTGACATAATCGCGTTTTCAGTATCCTTTGAAAATGATTTTTCAAACATTCTTTCGATTCTCGAAAGAGCAGGACTCCCCCTTAAAGCCATTGAAAGAGGAACCCCCCATCCTCTTATTATGGCGGGGGGAGTTGCCTGTTTTATAAATCCTGAACCTGTTTCCCAGTATATCGACTGTTTCATAATAGGCGAAGCAGAAGGAACCATCGAAAGTTTCTTCGACTATTATGAGCCGGGAACAGAAAAAATGAATGTTCTACAGAAAATCGCAAAGCATATGCCGGGCATATATGTCCCGGCGTTTTATGAAACATCCTATAACAAAGACGGAACCCTTCGCTCTTTTTACCCCATTGCAGATGTGCCGGAAAAAATCAAACGGATTTATTGTGAAGATATTTCCCGAAAACATACCTGCAGTAAAATCATATCTGAAGAGACAACCTTTGACAGGACTTTTTTAATCGAAGTATCGAGGGGATGCCCTCACGGGTGCAGATTTTGCGCCGCGGGTTACATTTACAGACCTCCAAGATTCAGAGATATTTCATCCCTCATAAAGTGCCTTGATATTGGAATAGCCGAAACAGACAAAATAGGATTTATCGGAGCTGCTGTTTCGGATCTTCCTTATATTGCCGAACTTTGTAACATGGCTCAGGAAAAGGGCGCTAAAATATCTTTCAGTTCTCTCAGAGCCGATGCTCTCTCCGGAGAGCTTGTCACCGCTCTTGAAAAAAGCGGGGTCAAGACGGCAACTATAGCTCCCGATGCCGGTTCACAGCGCATGCGCGACGTTATCAATAAGGGAATAAACGAAGACCAGATCTTAGCCGCCGCGGAAACCATAGTAGAAGGAGGTATTCCGAACATTAAACTATATTTCATGATCGGACTTCCTTCCGAAACCATGGATGATGTTGAAGCGATATTAACCCTTTGCAGGAAAATAAAAAAAAGTTTTCTTGCTTCAAGCAGAAAGAAAAAACGGATAGGACAAATTACGGTAAGCGTCAATCCGTTTGTCCCAAAACCCTTCACTCCTTTTCAATGGGTTGCGATGGATGAATCGTCTTCCCTGAAAAACAAGATTTTACACATCAAGGCCGGTCTCAAAAAGGAAGCAAATGTCAGGGTAGATGCGGAATCTCCGAAAAGAAGCTATATCCAGGCACTGATTTCAAGAGGTGACCGCAGAGTAGCCGGAATTTTATCACTAGCAAATTCAAATGGAGGAAACTGGTCTAAAGCATTTAAGTCATTGCCTTTCAATTCCGATTTTTATGTTTACAGGGAAAGACTTTTTGATGAAATGCTCCCCTGGGATTTTATAGACCACGGGATTAAAAAATCTTTTTTAATAAAAGAATACAAAAAAGCCCTGTTGCAAAAAACATCCCCGCCCTGCTCCATGAATTCATGCAAAAAATGTGGTGTCTGCGAATAAAAATATATTGAAAGCTGTTTATTAATGTGCTAGGGAAAGCATGCTCAATAATTGATGGCCTCGTAAAAAGTCGAGATTCAGACAGCAAAGTAAAAAGCTCATTATGCAAGGCGCACGAATCTTGAGGAATGAAGCGTACTTTTCGTACGCTGCAATGACGAAAGATGAAGTGCAACACAGCAGAATGACTTTTTACAAAGCCGTCATAATTGAGAGGTGTTTTTTTGATATATATCTCGGAAGGATATTAAAAAAAATGAGTTCAAATAAGGAACTTAGACTGGCTTTGTATATGGCTGCTGTTCTGTTTATTGTTGGTACCGTTTGTTATGCAGCCTTTCCGGCCAAAACAGATAAACAGCCGGTCAGGATCATGTTTAAAACTCTTGCCGGAAAAGTCCTTTTCGATCATAAAGCACATACCTCGGAAAAAGGCTATTCTCTTTCATGCGGAGACTGCCACCATCATCCTGAAGGAGATGATGCCTCTGCCAGTGCCTGCGGTGAATGCCACATCAATTCGGAAGAGAACGCGCCGGCTCCGGAAAAATGCCTTGAATGCCACGATTCCGGAGATTTTGAAGGCGTTAGTTTGACAAAAAAAACCGACGCATTTCATCAGCAGTGCGACAGTTGTCATGAAAAAATTGATGCAGGTCCCAGGGAAAAAGAGAAAAGATGTAACTGGTGTCATAATATGTAAGCCGGAAAACAGACTTTACACGCGGTCATGAATCCGAGCGCACAATTGCGCTAACTAAAGGTAATAAATACATGAAAAAACGACCATTCATATGCCTCAGCGAGCCACATCTTGAATATGACGTTATCGAACCGGGCTGCAAACCGAATGTCATTCCCGTTCCGCGAAAAGCAGTTCTTTTTTTCGATAAGACCTATGACAAAAAAGGGGCTCCTTTATTTAAAGAAGGCGACAGGGTGAAAACAGGGCAAAAACTGATTCTTTATGCCGACTCTGAAGAGTATATTATTTCCACAGTTACAGGCACTATATCTTCTGTATCTCCATATGCCGGAGATTTCGGGAAATTCTACACATCTGTTCAGATTGACGTTTCTGAGGATGAGGCTGATGATGCTTTCGAAAAGGTATCTGCGGAACAGAGCATTGAAACAGTCAGGAACTATCTTTCATACCTGCCGGGCAACCTGCCAATAAAATCCTTTTTAGATCCGGGCAATAAAATTGACACAATAGTTATTACCGGCGTTGATTCTGATTTACTGGTAGTAACCAGTCAGTATATTGTTAACTCAAAAATGGAACATATAATAAAAGGTATAAAAATATTAAGATCGATCCCTGGAATTAACAATATAGTCCTTGCGGTCAGAAGAGACTCGCTTCATGGGTATGGCAATATCGGAGCAGAAGTAAAAAATATCAGCACAAGATATCCCTCAGCTTTTCGGCAACTTGTTATAAAAGAATCTCTCGGCAGGGAAGTTCCGGCAGGGAAAAAGCCCGAAGATATAGGAACCTGCGTTATTAATGCGGAAGCGGTTGCGTCTTTAGGAGCTGCCTTCCTGAATAACAGAATTCCCACAGATAAAATTATCACATTAATAAATAAAGACGGCGCCGGAAAACTCGTTTCAGCAAGAATGGGAACTCCTATTGGCGATATTCTTAAAGCCCTCAATATTACGCTAAATCATGGGGACCGATTGATCCTCGGAGGGCCGATGGCCGGTTCTCCAGTATATTCGGAGGATTATCCGGTTTTGCCTGATACCGATGCAATAATGGTTCAGGATAAAAATTACATACAGCCTTTTTCAGATTATCCATGCATAAACTGCGGTGACTGTATAAGAATATGCCCGGCCAATATTCCTGTGAATATGCTTATAAGATATCTTGAAGCAAAAATGTACCAGCAGGCCGCAGATGAATATGATCTTTATTCCTGCATAGAATGCGGCCTTTGCAGTTATGTTTGCGTATCAAGAATGCCGATATCACAATATATCAGGCTTGCCAAATACGAACTTGCCGGAATAAACACAGCGGAGGCGGCAAATGCCTAACCAGAAAAAATTAATTGTTTCTCACGCACCTTTCTGTCACGACGGGAGTAAAATTTCAACCCGTAGTAATAGCATAATGCTTGCGGCGCTTCCCGCCGTCCTCCATGGTTGCTATTTATACGGGCTGCCTGCTGTCGGGGTTGTTGCTCTTTCCATTTCAACTGCAATAATCTGGGAATACCTGATAAACCTCCTGACCAAAAGGCCGGCTACAATAGGAGACGGAAATGCAGCGGTAATCGGTATGATGGTGGCGATGCTTTTTCCTGCAACAACTCCATGGTGGGCGGTTATTACAGGAACATTTGTTGCCATTGTTGTCGGAAAACAGATATACGGAGGAATTGGCGGGAACCCCTTCAATCCTGCTCTGATCGGGATTGCTATCCTGATGCTCTCATGGAATAATATCTTTGATATAGATCAAGCCTTATTAAATTACGAATTTAATTTTACCGCGGCATATCCGCTTGTCGCTCTTAAGCATTACGGTGTATCCTCTGTTGACTCATTCAATCTTGCAGGCCTTTTAATGGGAAACCAGACCGGCAGCATAGGGTCAGGATTCGGGCTTGCCCTTGCTCTCGGCGGATTATATCTCATCATAAGAGGGTTTATACGGTGGGAAATATCCCTTTCGTTTCTTGCCGCACTTTTAATCACATCCCTGATTTTTCAACTTTATGATACCGGCAAATACGCCGGTCCTTTATTCCATCTTTTAACAGGCAATACCCTTTTGGGAGCTTTTTTTCTTGCTACCGAAGATTCTTCATCCCCTGTCAACTTTATTCCCATGATTATCTACGGGGCCGGCACGGGATTGATGGTTATGCTTATAAGAAATATCGGCGGTCATGCTGACGGGGTGATTTTTGCGATTCTTCTCATGAATCTCACGAATCCTCTCATAGACAAGATAAGGCCAAAAGCCATGGGAAAGGTCAACAGCCATGCGTGAAATGCTTAAAATGATAATAGTTCTGACCGTCTTATGCTCTTTTTCGGGCGGACTCCTTGCTGCACTCCGAAATGAAACAATGGAAAAAATTGAGAACCAGCAACTTGAGTTTGTCAGGGGACCGGCAATCCGCGATATTTTAAAAGGATCATCGAATGATCCGATCGCCGACCGTTTCAAAATCAAAGTCGGGGAAACCGAAAAAAGTTTCTTTGTGGGAAAATTCGATGGAAAAACAGAAACCGTTGTCTTTGAATCCACAGGCAAGGGCTTTGGCGGAGACATCGGCCTTATGCTTGGAGTTAATATTGCGGACGACAAGATCACAGGCATAGGCGTCACCACTCATAGCGAAACGCCCGGAATTGGCTCAAGAGCACAGACAGACCCCCGTTTTGCAGCTCAATTCAAAGGAGTTCTCCTTACGGGAGATTTCAAGGTCAAAAATGAGGGTGGGCAGGTCGATGCCATTTCAGGTGCTACTGTTACGTCAAAGGGGATTGCAGTCGCTGTTACTGAAGCTGCAAAAACTTATACAAGTCTGAAGCCACAGCTTGCAGAAAAATTGAAGGGATTCAAATAGGGAGAAACAGATGGCAAAGTCCGTAACTCAGGAATTTACAAAAGGATTGTGGGCTGAAATTCCACCATTCCGGCTTGTGCTGGGCTTATGCCCGATACTCGCAGTTACAAAATCAGTTGAGAATGCAATTGGAATGGGCGTTGCCGTTATTTTCGTTCTTGTCGGCTCAAACGTCCTGGTTTCGATGCTGCGGAAAATTATCCCTTCAAAGGTCCGAATTGCATGCTTCATCATTATTGTTGCGACTTTTGTTACGGTTGTAGAACTCCTCATGCAGGCCTACACTTACCCGCTCTTTCTGAAACTGGGAATATTCATACCACTAATCGTTGTTAACTGCATTGTTCTCGGCCGCGCAGAAGCGTTTGCATACAAGAACGGAATAATACCTTCATTTGCAGACGGTCTTGGCCTTGGAATAGGCTTTACGATTTCTTTAACGGCTCTTGCAGCTATCCGGGAGGTTTTAGGAAGCGGGACTTTTTATGGAAACCAGATTTTCGGCCCTTCTTTTCAACCTTTTAATTTTATGGTGGAAGCGCCCGGCGCATTTGTGTGCCTTGGACTCATGCTTTGCGCAATGAATTCCATTGGCAAAAAATAGGAGACATTATGGGTGACTATGTTCTGCTTGCCATAAGCTGTATATTTATTAACAATATATTGCTCATGCAATACCTCGGAAACTGTCCGTTCCTGGGAACGTCAAAGAAAATGGAGACGGCTGTCGGAATGGCAATGGCTGTCATTTTTGTTCTCGTCCTGGCCGGAGCCATCACCTGGCTGACCGAGATGTTTATTTTAAGAAAATTCGGGCTTGAGTACTTAAGGACAATTTCTTTCATACTTGTTATTGCCGCCCTTGTTCAATTCGTGGAAATGTTCTTAAAGAAGAGCATCCCTGCCCTTTATGCAGGACTTGGCATTTTTCTTCCTCTTATTACAACAAACTGTGCGGTTATGGGTGTTTGCCTGATAAATATCAAGGAAGAATATACCTTCATCGAATGCCTTGTATCTTCTTTCGCCTATTCTTCCGGATTCGGCCTTGCGCTGATACTTTTTGCAGGAGTACGTGAACGCATACTGCTTGCAAGGGTTCCGAAACCGCTTCAGGATACATCAATAGGGCTTGTGACTGCAGGGCTTCTTTCCCTTGCATTTTTTGCTTTCAAAGGCATGGCTTAATCACAGGTTCTGAGTATATGGTTTGTGGTTTTCTTTTTTTTGACCAGGGACTATGAGCCATGAATTCCACTTTTACTTTTGCCTTCCGCCTTCTGCCTGCTTATCTCTTTCAGTGAATCTATAAGTTCTGCCATGTCATAAGGGATGGGGGCTTCAAACTCCATTGTCTTCTTTGTGGTAGGATGGCAGAATCTTATGCGCCAGGCGTGAAGCATCTGCCTTTTAACTGATTTTAAGAGCTCGTGTTTCTCTTTATTATTTGCATTGGGCGCTTTAATCCTGCTCTGCCCATAGATCTGATCCCCTACAACCGGGTGTTTTATTGCAGAGCAGTGAACCCTTATCTGGTGTGTCCGGCCTGTTTTTAAATCGATGTTTATAAGAGACACACCCTCTAAACGCTCTACGACTTTCCAGTACGTTTCGGCAATTCTTGGTTTGCGGGTTACAACAGACATTTTTTTTCTGTCTGAAGCATGTCTTCCGATCGGAAGTACAATCGAACCGGAATCCTGTTCCATACTCCCATGAACAAGAGCCACATATGTTTTCTTGATTTTTCTTTCCTTGAATTGAAAAGAGAGAAAAGCGTGTGCGGAATCGTTTTTTGCGGCTACAAGCACTCCCGAAGTGTCTTTGTCCAGCCTGTGAACAATCCCGGGCCTCATTTCACCGCCTATTCCGGCAAGATCACGGCAATGAAACAGAAGCGCATTGACAATTGTACCCGAATAATGGCCCGGAGCAGGATGAACGACAATACCGGACGGCTTGTTAATAACTATGATATCTGAATCCTGATAAAGGATATCTATTTCGATAGGTTCCGGAGTGTAGCGGACCGGATCTGGATCTGGAATTGTCCCGGATATTCTATCGCCGGGCATTACCCTGTATCCGGGTTTTTTCAGATTATCCTGAACCAGTATATTGCCTTTCCGGATAAGAGAAGCAGCAAGGGATCTGGAACAGGAAGGGAGAAATGAAGAGACAACTACATCAAGACGTTTCCCGGAACCGGATTTGTCCACGCAAAAGGTAAAGTCTTTCCTGCCGGGCATATTTATTTAAGTGCTTTGGGTTTCCTGGACAAACAGAGATTCGATTTCGGAAAATATTTTAGCCTCGGTTGTATTTCTTGCTGTTGAAAGTTCCTTGACTAGAAGAGTCTGGGCTGTGTCGAAAAGCTTTCTTTCTCCAAAGGAGAGGTCTTTTGTAAGTTTTAAAAGATAAAGGTCCCTGAAAACTTCTGCAACATCATACAGTGAACCGGTCTTGATTTTATCCATATAATCCCTGTATCGCCGGTTCCATGTCTGAGTGTCAACAGAATTTACTTTCTTGCTTTTCATGAACTCATAAATCTTGGAAACTTCCCTTTCGCTGATAACGTCTCTTAATCCAACCGACTCAACATTCCATGTAGGAATCATTATAACCATGCCGTTTTCAAGAACCTTGATTATATAAAATTCATGCTTTTCGCCGTTTACCGTCTTGTTTTCTATTGCTTCGATACGGCCAACTCCGTGAGCCGGATATACGGCAAGATCACCTACACGGAATTCACGCACTTCTTTCCTGATTACCTGTACTTTAACCTGTTTACCATTTAGTTTTGCACGCATATTTTTTTATCGCCGATACTTCATCATCTAAAGATTATTAAAAAGATAATAAGTCCCTTTATCAAGAATACATCTAACACACTTTTCACGAACAAGCAAACAAAAAAGGATTGGCGCCACCGGACACGCCAATCCTTTATTATTATTGAGATTAAAAACAGCAGACTGCATAAGCAAAGGGATAAAAGGCAACGCCATGACTTTTAAGTTATGGTCTTGTTTTCGTTAAACCTGTTCATTCCTTCAGTAATTCCATTACAAAGGATCTTAACGACGGCATCCCGGGCCCTTTTGATAATCTGGTCAAGCAGATCCTTTTCAATATTACTGAATCTTCCAAGAACATGATCTGAAGTGTTTATCCCGGCTTCGGAACGCCCGACACCCATGCGAAGCCTTGGAATATATTCGTCGCCAAAGGAATCTATTATTGATTTCATACCTTTGTGACCGCCAAATCCGCCTTTCTCATTTATTTTTAACCTTCCAAATGCAAGATCCACATCATCATAAATGATCAACATGTTATCACATGATATTTTGTAATAACCGGATAAGCTTTGAATCGGGGGACCGCTCCGGTTCATAAAAGCCATTGGTTTTACCAGAATAACCTCAATGCCTTCAATTACACCGCGGCCATATGAAGCATCGAACTTTTTTTTCTCAACCGGAATCGAAAATTCACCGGAAAGAGCATCCACCACCATAAACCCTATATTATGACGGGTCTTGGCATAGGCATCGCCCGGATTTCCCAATCCGGCAACAAGCCGGATATTTTTTCCTGACATAGAATTATTATTTTTCCGGCAAATTGAAGATTATCCGCCACAGGCAGAAGAGAAAGCGCTCGTTGTTTCGGTTCATCATTCTTTTCCGCCGGCTTTCGCTTCTTCCTTGACCGGAGCGACGGCTTCTTCCTCAGCATCTTCTTCGGAAACCTTCTCTTCAGCCTTTGTTGCAAGGACAGTAACTATCGTATAATTTACATCGGCAGGAATTTCGACACCTTCTGGAAGCGCTATGTCACGGACATGGAGAGCATCTCCGACGTTAAGTTCTGTTATATCAATCTCGATTGACTTCGGTATTCTCAAAGGCAGACATAATACTTCGATTTCCCTGCTTATCACCTGGAGCATACCCCCAAAATCAATCCCTTTTGCAATCCCTTGAGTCACAACAGGAACTTTTACCTTAATTTTTCTGTCCATGGCAATTTCGTAGAAATCAACATGCAAATATTTCCGTGATACAGGATGGACTTGCAATTCCTTGATCATAGCGGTTCGGGTAGAAACACCTCCGTTTTGAATCTCAAGGCTTAAAATAGCCTGCCCGACATTTGTCTTTTTTAATATATTCTCCAGATCCTTAACGGAAACCGACAGTAAAACAGAATCTTTTCCGGGGCCGTATATAACGGCAGGGACTTCTCCTTCCCTTCGCAATCCTCTGGCCGGGCTGTTGCCGACAGATTTTCTTGCTTTTGCTTTAAGCTGTATTGACTCCAAGAGTTATTCCTCCTTGATATACATATTATGGAACTTGAATATTGATTAGCGTCCATCAGGAAACTAATTATCTATACAAACAGAGAGGTCACCGAATCGCCTCTGTAGCTGCGGATTATTGCCTCCCCGACCAGTTTCGATATTGATAATACCTTGAATTTATCACATTCGGATGCTTCTTTACTCAAAGGTATTGTATCAGTAACAACCATGCTCTTTAAAGCTGAATCCTTAATTTTCTGTATTGCCGCACCGGACAAAACTGCATGTGAGCAGCATGCGTGAACCTCTTTCGCGCCATTTTCAACAAGAGCTCTCGATGCCTCCGTAAGAGTGCCCGCCGTATCAACCATGTCATCAAGTATAACAGCTGTTTTTTCCCGGACATCACCAATGACCGACATCGCCTTAGCCTTGTTGGGTGCCTCTCTGCGCTTATCAATTATAGCCAGATCACAGTTTAAACGTTTGGCATAAGCCCTTGCCCGCTCTGCTCCTCCTGCATCCGGAGAAATTATCACAAGATTGTCCCTGAAATTCGACATGATATACTCAATAAGAACAGGGGCAGCAAACAGATTATCGACGGGAATATTAAAAAATCCCTGAATCTGGCCTGCATGCAAATCCATTGTAATAACCCTGCTTGTTCCGGCAATGGTTAGAAGGTCTGCAACCAGTTTTGCGCTTATAGGAACACGGGGCGCCACTTTCTTGTCCTGCCGGGAATAGCCGTAATAAGGTATAACAGCGGTTATTCTTCTTGTTGAAGCGCGTTTGAAAGCGTCAATCATGAGGAGCAACTCAACAAGGTTATCATTTACTGGAGAACAGGTTGATTGTATAACAAAAACATCCTTTGATCTGACGTTCTCATTGATTTCAATCTGTATCTCACCATCGCTGAAAGTCTTGACCTTGGCCCCTCCCAGCGGCATTTGAAGATAATTACAGATTTTACTTGATAGCCCGGGATTTGAGTTTCCCGAAAAAATTACATAATCACTCATTTTATCCACACATATTAGTTTGTTTGATTCTAATCCTGGTTGGGGCGGGAGGATTCGAACCTCCGGATGCAGGAACCAAAATCCTGTGTCTTACCGCTTGACGACGCCCCAGTTTAAGGTTTAAATAACAGAACCCGCATGTTATACTTCGATGTCCGGTGTCAGATATTCTGCCCCTTGAACCCTTGGCCCCTCGAATCCTTGCCCCCTTTTCCCTAACATATTGCATCAGCAAGAAAAACCCGCCACTTGTAATTCATCGAAAGGGCTTTATTTGCTGTTATGGCGTTGTCATAATCAGGGAAAAGACCGAATACGGACGACCCGCTTCCCGACATAAGAGCCCCTTTTGCCCCCATTTTTAATAAGGCCTCTTTAACTTCATTAATTTCAGGATGCCTTGAAGCAGTAACGGATTCGAGATCATTGCAAAGAAGCTCCGGATCAAATTCCCGTTCAAAGGGGCTATTTTTAAGTTTTTTTTTGCAATTTGTCAATCTCAAATTCAGATTATTATATACATCTTTAGTTGAAACACCAAATCCAGGGTATATAATAAGGACCTTATAGGGTATTTTCACAGGATATTCTTCCAAATTGTCACCTATTCCTGTCGCCAGTGCAGGTTTTTTAAATAAAAAAAATGGAACATCAGCCCCTATCTCAAGTCCCATTTTCATAATTTCACTTAAAGTAAATGGATTGCCAAATAATTTGTTTAATCCCGATAAAACAGCAGCAGCATTGCTGCTTCCGCCTCCAAGCCCTGCCCCTGCCGGTATTTTTTTATCGATGTGTATTCTAACTCCATCTTTTTTATCGAGTTTTTTTAAAAAAAGATCGGCAGCCCTGTATGCATGGTTCTTTTCATCAGTTGGAATTTCAGGATCGGTACAGGAGACCGATATATTTTTATAGCCCGTATCAATTGACAACATATCATATAGAGTTACGCAACACATCAGAGTCGAAAGCTCATGGTAGCCATCCGGCCTTTTTCCCAAAATGTGCAGAAACAGGTTTATCTTCGCGGGCGATTCTATTTCCAAATAATATACCTTATTAACAAAGAGGGTTTCGCAAAAAGCCGAAATTTTC
>JAHJQU010000028.1 GCA_018819005.1 Pseudomonadota bacterium
AAGCTTCAAACCCATCATAAGGCCAAGCTGCCGGAAACCCGCAAGATATTCAGGATGTTTTTTCATAAGGATTGCGACCCCGGCTTCGAACTTAAGACTCAGTCTGTTTACGTGCGAAAGGAACGCTGGATCGGAGGAAATCTGAAGAACCCGGCGCGCCACCCTGCATCCCAACTCTGATCCTCCGAAAGTCGAAATGTGTATGAAAGGGTCCGCGTGGAAGACCGATTCAAGCGGTTTTCTTATAACCGTGGCGCTAATAGGATAAATCCCGCCCGACAGGCCCTTTCCTAGTACAACAATATCGGGAATAATGCCGAAATGTTCAAAACCCCATAATCTGCCGGTGCGGCCGAGCCCTGTCTGGACTTCATCCATGATTAAGATAATATTGCGGCCGGTGCAAAATTCCCGTATCGATTCAAGATAACCGGCAGGAGGAATAACGATGCCGAGGGTGGCTGGTACGGTCTCAAGAATTACGGCTGCAGTATCCTTTCCTGCTACCGAAAAAAGTGCGTCGGGATCGCCGAATGGAACCTGAATAAAGCCGGAAGCCGCCGGTCCGAAAGGAGCCCTGTATTTCTCATCCCCTGCCGCCATTGCAAGGCCGGTATGCCCATGATATCCTCCGCGGGCGGATATGATTTTGGGTTTGCCCGTATAGGCCCTTGCGATTTTAAATGCAAGGTCAACGGCCTCACCGCCTCCAACGCCGAAAATGGTATAATCAAGATCACCGGGCATCAATTGCGAAATAAGAAAAGCAAGTTCGGCTCTTTCCCTGCTGATAAGATGATGATTGCCTATGTCAACCTCTTCAAGGCTCTCTTTCAGAACATTTATCAGTTCACTGCTCCGGTGCCCCAGGTTGAATACTCCTCCGTTGCAGTGGAGATTGAAAACGCGCTTTCCGCCGTCCATATCCCACAGGAAAGGGCCTTCCCTGCGGCCCATGACGAAATCCATTCCGTACTTTTTGAAGAATTCCGCCTTGCCTGAAGATACATAGTCTCTGAAAAGCTCCACGACGCGCTTTTTTGAACCGGTATTATCCCTTTTTCCCTCTGGAGTCATATGAAGTGCTCTTCTGATCTTTTCTGAGAATTCATTATTTATGAACTTGTAAAAAGCCGAAAATCAGACGGCAAAGTAAAAAGCTCATTATGCAAGGCGCCGCGAATCTTGAGGAATGAAGCGTACATATAAGTACGCTGCAATGACGAAAGATGAAGCGCAACACAGCAGAATGACTTTTTACGAAGCCGTCAAAGCATCCCAGCCCTGGCGACATTACGCCTCATTTTTTTTGAAAGTCTCCTGCCAGGCCCCTTCTTTTGAGTGTCCGTCCGCCTTTCTCCATCATCCTCATCTTCAGTCCCTGCGCCGTCATAATACGAGGCAACCCTTATTTTATTCTCGAACAGGGGAGAGCTGATTGTGGCGGCGCCTTTTGCTTCGGCAAATCTGACCACATCCATATCGGAACTTACTATCAATGCCTTCTCCCTGTAATCCGATGCCAGCTTTTTTATCACCGTATCCGCCGAGTCGGGACGCCTTGAAAAACGCACCTCAATCCCTTTTATCTTCTCTTTTTCCGATGAAAAGACAGAATCGCTTATACCATCGAAGACAACGGTTATTCTGTGCGATTTTATTTTTTTATAGGCAGCAAGCAGGGCGAGCAACGCCCTTCTTCCGAGCTGGATGTCTCTCCGGTCGAGAGAGCTTAATGAAGGGGATTGGCGAATCAGATTATATCCATCTATTATTATATGAAGAGACATCTAATGAACCCTTTGAGTATCTCCCATTCAGGCCGGGCAGGGGTAATGGGCCTATTTCGCACGCTTAAGCCGGCTGATCAGATGGTCGAGATCTTCATTGCTGTAAAACTCGATCTCTATTTTCCCTTTTTTCCCGTGCCTTTTGATTTCAATCTTTGTTCCAAAATGGCGGGACAGTTCTTCCTGAAGACTTGAAAAATATATATCATCCGAACTTTTGTGTTTTTCCTGAGGGGCCTTTTGGGACTTGAGACGCTTTACAAGATTTTCGGTCTCCCTGACCGAAAGGCCCTTTGATATTACTGCCATCCATGCGGTCTTCTGCTGGGCGGATGTTTCTGCTCCCAGCAGCGCTCTTGCATGTCCCATACTCAGTGTGCCGTTTAAAATGCTCGCCTTTATCTGTTCCGGAAGCTGACGCAACCTCAGAAGATTGGCAACCGCCGACCTGCTCTTCCCCACACGTTTTGAAGCCTCATCCTGGGTGAGGCTAAACTCGGTCATAAGGCGATGGTAGGCTTCTGCTTCTTCGATCGGGTTAAGGTTTTCGCGCTGTATATTCTCGACAATCGATATTTCGAGCATCTCGGAATCGGTTACATCCTTAATTATAACCGGGACCTCTGTCAAACCGGCCATCCTGGCTGCCCTGAGACGTCTTTCCCCGGCTATTAACTCAAAATCTGCGGCATCCCTTCTGACAAGAAGGGGCTGGATAACACCCTTTTCCTCAATAGACCGGGCAAGCTCTTCAAGCTCCTTTTCAGAAAAATGGATTCTGGGCTGGTACTGATTAGGCCTTATCAGCCCTATATCGCAAATGATATGCTTTCCCGACTCCTTCTCACCAGAATCAATACCCGGAATAAGCGCGCCGAGCCCTTTTCCAAGAGCAATTTTTTTCCTGATTTTTGAACCTGAGTTTTTGTCCATCTGACTCCCCTGAATATATGTCAAAATTGACGGCTTCGTAAAAAGTCATTCTGCTGTGTTGCACTTCATCTTTTATCATTGCAGCGTACCAGCAAGTACGCTTCATTCCTAAAGATTCGTGCGCCTTGCATAATGTCCGCCTCAGGCGGATTACTTTGCCGTCTGAACTTCGATTTATTACGAGTCCATCAAAATTGTACGTTCTTTAATGGTCTCGAAACCGCACTGTCTAATATCTCTTTTGCAAGATTTACGTAGCTCCTGGCCCCTGTCGAAGCGGCATCATAAAGTATTATCGGTTTCCCGAAGCTGGGCGCCTCACCGAGCCGCACGCTTCTGTGTACTATGGTTTTAAAAACCAAATTCCTGAAATGTCTTTCCGCATCTTCGGCTACCTGCATGGAAAGGTTCGTTCTCTTGTCATACATGGTAAGAAGTATCCCTCCTATCTTAAGGCCCGGATTCAGGCTTTGCCTGATCCGCTTTACCGTGTGCAAAAGCTGGCCAAGTCCCTCCAATGCATAAAATTCACATTGAAGCGGAATCAGAAGTGAATCGGAGGCTGTAAGTGCATTTACGGTCAAAAGACTTAAAGACGGGGGGCAATCCAGAATGATATAGTCGAATGAATCCCGGATTCCGGCAAGAAGATTTTTCAGCACTTTTTCACGATCAGGGAGAGACATCATTTCAACTTCAAAACCTATGAGTTCAATATTTGAAGGTATCGCTTTTAAAAATTCGATTTGCGTATCGACTATAATGCTGTTTAAATCTGTTTCTCCAAGCATTGCGTGGTAAAGCGTCTTCTTAATAGCGGTTTTGTCGACACCTATCCCGGTCGTTGCATTGGCCTGAGGATCACAGTCAACAAGGAGGGTCCTTTTTTCTGAAATCGCAAGCGATGCTGATAAGTTAACTGCTGTTGTCGTTTTTCCAACCCCACCTTTTTGGTTGGCTATGCTTATAATATGTGCCATAATGCAAGCTCTCTAACATAAAACTTTATGCTTGGAAAGAACATATATTTAGATAGGAGGTGTTTTATGAAAACCGCAATAAAAGTTCTTGTTGCCATCGATGGATCCGGCCAGTCTCTCGCAGCCGTCCGGTACATAGGAGGTGTTCTTAACCCTGAAAAGACAAAAATAGTTCTGTTTCATGTTGATTCAGGAATACCCGAATCCTTCTGGGATCTGGAAAAGAGTCCGAAATTCCGTTCTAAGCTGGCACCTGTCAGAGCCTGGGCCGACCAGCAGAAAAAATCTATCGACAATACAATGACTAAAGCCGGTAAAATTCTTTTTAATTCCGGCTTTCCGACCAATGCCGTAACAGTCAAGATTCAAACAAGAAAAACAGGAATAACAAGAGACATATTACACGAAGCAGAGACCGGAGAATATAAAATGGTTGTTGTCGGAAGAACCGGGACCAGCTATTTTAAAGATTTGATATTAGGAAGCGTGGCAAATAAGCTGATTGGAAAATTGGTGAGTATTCCGCTCGTCGTAGTCGGCGGGAAGCCCAGTCCGAATAAATTCATCATAGCATTTGACGGATCAAAAGGATCAATGAGAAGTGTTTCGAGTGTTGCTGCCATCCTCAACAATGCCGACAGTGAAATAATGATATGCCACGTAATAAGGTCGATCGGCATAGAAATAATGGCCTCGAGCGAAATTCCTTTTCCGGAATTTGACTGGACTGAAACATGTGTAAGAAAAATAGAACCTGCTATTGAAGAGGCCAAAAGAAAACTTGTTTCAGCAGGACTTGATCCTGCAAAGATATCCGGAAAAATTCTTACCGAAAAGCCAAGCAGAGCCGGTGGTATTATTGCCGAGGCAAAAGCAGGAGGCTTTGGAACTATCGTTGTCGGAAGGCGCGGGCTTTCAGTGGTTGAAGAGTTCTTTATTGGAAGAGTAAGCAGGAAAATATTACATATGGCTAAAAAGATGGCTGTCTGGGTGATAAATTAAAAATTAGTCACCCGACGGGAAAATGGCAGGTAAACTTACTCCCTTCACCGATGCGACTGTTGACAGAAACCGCACTTTTGAGCTGTGACGGATCTACTCATCCATTCTTTTATCAGCATATTCCCTT
>JAHJQU010000029.1 GCA_018819005.1 Pseudomonadota bacterium
ACACCTTTTTATATTTACAGTCATGCCACTTTAAAACGCCATTTTCACGCATTTGCCGATGCTTTTAAAGGTATCGACAGCCTTATATGTTTTTCCGCAAAGGCAAATACAAATCTTGCGGTTTTGAAACTCTTTTCAAACCTCGGAGGAGGCCTTGATATTGTTTCAGGCGGTGAGCTTTACAAGGGATTAAAAGCGGGATTTTCTCCGGAAAAAATCGTCTATTCGGGTGTCGGCAAAAGAATCGATGAGATCGATTATGCGCTTGAAACAGGCATACTGATGTTTAACATAGAATCCCTTGAGGAGCTTGATTTAATAAATAAAAGGGCAGGGATTCTAAAAAAGAAAGCTCACGTATCAATAAGGGTGAACCCGGACGTTGATGCGAGGACGCATCCCTATATTTCAACGGGTATGAAACAAAATAAATTCGGGATCAATACCGAGTTTGCCGTTAAGGGATACAAAGCTGCCATGGGGCTTAAGAACGTTAAAATAGTCGGGATCGATTGCCATATAGGATCCCAGATTACGGAGATAAAGCCTTTTGAAGATGCGCTGAAGAGCTTGAAGCTCCTGATAAAGAATCTTGAAGATTATGGCATTAATATAAAGTATATAGATATGGGTGGCGGACTTGGAATAACCTATAATGATGAAGTTCCTCCCCAGCCGGCCGAGTATGCGAGCGCAATAAAGAAATCCCTGGGCAGAACGAAGCTGAAGCTTATTCTTGAGCCGGGAAGGGTGATTGTCGGGAATGCGGGCGCCCTCGTGACAAAGGTGCTTTACAGAAAGTCAACAGATGTTAAGGAATTTGTCATTGTTGATGCAGGAATGAACGATCTTGTCCGTCCGACTCTTTACAAGGCTTTTCATGCCATAAAACCGGTTGTCATTTCAGGGGAAGACGAGATCATGGCAGACATTGTAGGTCCGATATGCGAGAGCGGTGATTTTCTGGCCATTGACCGCTATGTGCAAAGAGTTCATCAGGGAGATCTCCTTGCAGTCATGAGCGCCGGAGCATATGGTTTTGTGATGTCATCCAACTACTGCTCAAGACTAAAAATATCTGAAGTCATGGTTAAAGAGAATAAATTCCATGTTACGAGGAAAAGGCAGAAGTATGAAGATCTGACAAGGGGAGAGACAATTCCTCCTTTTTTATTATAGGAAATTGAACCGAAACAGCGAGCGCTAATCCCGCTGGTCGCGGCTGAGAGCTTCAACAAATAACGGACTCGTAAAAAGCAATTCGGACGGCAAAGTAATCCGCCTGAGGCGGACATTATGCAAGGCGCACGAATCTTGAGGAATGAAGCGTACTTTTCGTACGCTGCAATTACGAAAGATGAAGTGCAACACAGCAGAACGATTTTTTACGAAGCCGTCAATAAATAATACAGGTGACGGACAGAACATGAAAAAATTAGCTTTTTTTAAAATGAGCGGAAGCGGTAATGACTTTATTCTAATTGACAACAGGAATAACGTGGTTGATGAAAGCGGCCTTACATCTTTTATCAGAAATGTGTGCAGAAGGAAGATGTCGGCAGGGGCTGACGGGTTAATACTGATCGAAAATTCGGATTCTGCCGATTTTAAATGGCGCTATTATAATTCGGACGGCGGCAGGGCCGAAATGTGCGGGAATGGCGCAAGATGCGCCGCAAGGTTTGCATATCTGAACAAAATCGCCGGTTCGGATATGTCATTCGTGACGGACGCGGGTATTGTCCACGCACAGGTCAGAGGCGACAAGGTTAAGGTAAATATGGTGGATCCTTCGGATTTCAAACAGGATTATACTATAAAACTTAAAAACGGAATTTTGACGGTATCAAGTATTAATACCGGTGTTCCGCATGTAGTTGTGACGATGGATTCGATCGATGATGTTGACGTTGTCGGAATAGGGAGAGAAGTCAGGCTGCATAATAAATTTGCTCCTGCCGGAACAAACGTTAATTTTATTACCAGAGTGAAAAACGGCTCATTTTCCATCAGGACATATGAACGGGGTGTTGAAGATGAAACCCTGGCATGTGGAACAGGGTCAATTGCATCTGCGCTTGTGACAGCCTCTAAGGATAAAGTCGTTTCTCCGTTAAACATTGTAACAAGAAGCGGTGGAATTCTGACCATTTATTATAAAGAGGATAATGGCAGATTCCACGATATTTATCTTGAAGGGGATGCAAGGATTATATACAAGGGAAAGCTTTGGGAGGACGCATGGCAGTATTAGGCGGTAGGCTGCAGACTATTAGGCTGAAGACTACAGGCTGACAGCCTACAGTCTAAATAACCTGATTTTTATATAGGATGGTGCTGATAATATGATTACAATCGAAAAATCGGAAAGACTGAAAAAGCTCCCTCCTTATCTGTTCAAGGAGATTGACAGGCAGAAAGAAGAAGTCAGAAAGCGTGGAGTTGATATTATAAGCCTTGGTGTCGGAGATCCGGATATGCCGACACCTTCACACATCATTGAGGCTTTGCAGAAAGCCGCGATTGATCCTGAGAATCATAAGTATCCGTCATATTCGGGAATGGATGATTTTAACAGGGCGGTTGCAAGATGGTATAAGAAAAGATTCAATGTCAAACTCGATTCCGGGAGCGAAGTAGTAACCCTAATAGGCTCGAAAGAAGGTATCGCGCATATCCCCCTTGCCTTCATAAATCATGGAGATCTTGCGCTTGTGACAAGCCCGGGTTATCCGGTTTATGACACAGGCGTTCAGTTCGCAGGAGGCAGATCATACTTTATGGATTTGAAAAAGGAGAATGATTTTCTTCCCGACCTTAAAGCGGTGCCGCCCGATATCGCAAAAAAAGCGAAATTGATGTTCATAAACTATCCCAATAATCCGACGTCGGCGGTTGCCACAGGCGAATTTTTTAAAGAGGTTGTGCGATTTGCGGAAGCAAACAACATTATCGTATGCCATGATGCTGCCTACACTGAACTGGCATTTGACGGTTATAAACCTGCCAGCTTTCTCGAAACAGACGGAGCAAGGGAAGTCGGCATCGAGTTTCATTCTCTTTCGAAAACATATAACATGACCGGATGGCGTTTAGGATTTGCAGTGGGAAGGACTGAAGTCGTCAATGCTCTGGGGCAGATAAAGAGCAATATCGATTCGGGCGCATTCCAGGCTGTCCAAGTGGCCGGGATAGCGGCTCTTGACGGCGATCAGACATGCGTTGAGAAGATAAACATGGAATATGCTGAAAGGCGCAATATTCTGGTGGACGGACTTATCAAACTGGGGCTTTCCGTCAAAAAACCACAGGCTACATTTTATGTGTGGATAGAAGTTCCAAAGGGTTATACTTCGGCGCAGTACACGAGTCATCTATTGTCAAAAGCCGGGATAGTTGTGACACCCGGAAACGGATTCGGAGCTGCCGGAGAGGGTTATATCCGTATGGCACTTACGGTCGGGAAAGAAAGGATGAAAGAGGTAATTGAGAGAATACGCTCTATCGGGTTTTAAGTTTATTTACGACGGGGGCAGCAATCCTAATATTCAACCGGTACAACTGACATGGAAAAACATACGACATATATCTCTGCCGGCTCCAACATAGGCGACAAGTTTTTGAACTGCAGGAATGGTATAACAGCTCTGACTGAATCGGGAACAACTGCCATTAAAGCATGGTCGCGCTTCTATAAAACTTCGCCTGTTGATTTCAGGGAGCAGGACTGGTTTGTGAATGCCGTTGTTAAAGTTGAAACCGAACTCGATCCCTTTGAGCTCTTAAAGGATATGAATTCAATCCAGATCAGGGCGGGTCGTACTTGTAACCCGGTGCGTTTTGGTCCCCGCATCCTTGACCTTGATATAATTTTGTACGACAATGTTGTCGTGGATTTGCCCGGGCTTACAATACCGCACCCCAGGATGCATGAGAGGCGCTTTGTGCTGAAGCCTTTATGCGATATAGATCCCGAGGTTATTCACCCGGTTTTCAAAAAGGCTCTTAAAGATCTGCTCAACAGTCTGGACGATGATGAGCAGACTGTAATAGAATATAAATGATAAGAATATTAATATACTTATTGCTGGGATATGTTGTTTACAAGGTATTCAGGTCCTTGATGACTCCTTCGGGATCTTCAGCAATGAGAAGTGATGGAGAGACAGGCTCTTTTGATGATATTATGATAAAGGACCCTGTTTGCGAAGTCTATTTTCCGAAAAAAGACGGAATATATTTTAACAATAATGGGAATGAGATCTATTTTTGCAGCAAGGAATGCAGGGATAAATTTATAGATTTACAATCAAAAAAATGACGCGAAAAATATCAGAGAGGGAGGATGTTTTATGAAATTTTTTATTGATACGGCGAATATCAAAGAAATAAAAGAAGCAAACAGCATGGGAATGGTTGATGGAGTGACAACCAACCCGTCTCTAATTGCCAAAGAGGGGCGTGATTTCGAGGAGATAATTAAAGAGATATGCGAAATTGTTGACGGCCCGATCAGCGCTGAGGTTATCAGTCTTGATTCGAAGGGTATGTTAAAAGAAGCCCGGCATCTTTCTTCGATTCATAATAATATTGTTGTTAAGATTCCCATGACAGTAGATGGCCTGAAAGCGGTCAGCGCGCTTACGAAGGAAGGAATAAAAACCAACGTGACGCTGGTCTTTTCACCTCTACAGGCGCTTATGGCAGCAAAGGCCGGCGCTACTTATGTAAGTCCTTTTGTGGGGCGTCTGGATGACATTTCTCATGATGGCCTTTTGTTGGTCGAACAGATAGTTGATATATACGATAATTATGCTTTTGATACCGAAATAATTGTGGCAAGTGTGCGCAACCCCCTCCATGTACTTGAATCAGCCCTGATGGGCGCGGACATCGCTACAATTCCGTTTGATGTTTTGGGAAAACTTGCTGCTCATCCGCTTACGGATAAGGGTATCAAGGCTTTTCTCGATGACTGGAACAAAGGCAAAAAGCAAAAAAAATAATATTTACGGCTTTGTAAAAATTCATTCTGCTGTGTTGCACTTCATCTTTCGTCATTGCAGCGTACCAGCAAGTACGCTTCATTCCTAAAGATTCGTGCGCCTTGCATAATGAGCTTTTTACTTTGCCGTCTGAAATTCGACTTTTTACGAAGGTATCAATACAGCTAAGCAAAAAAAGCGGGCGGAAGAATGGCGCAGCAAAGCAGAATTCAGGACATACTGAAGCATCCAAACAGCCTGACTTTATACAGAATGGCGGCAATTCCCGGCATCATTGTGCTGTTGCTGTTTCCAAATAAATATTGCACTTTCCTGGCGGCATTAGTCTTCAGCGCTGCGGCTATAACTGATTACCTTGACGGTTATCTGGCAAGAAAATGGAATCTTGAATCAAATATAGGGAAATTCATGGACCCGCTTGCCGATAAGCTACTTGTGTCATGTTCTTTAATAATGATGACTTCTCTCGGCTGGATACCAGCATGGATAGTATGTATTATTGTAGGGCGTGAACTTGCCGTTACAGGACTCAGAGGGATTATATCGGAACATGGACAGGATGTCGCGGCTTCATACCTTGGGAAATACAAAACAGGCTTTCAGATAGCCGCCATTATTCCTCTCCTGATGCATTATCAATATTTTGGAATCAATTTTAATGCTGTCGGAATGTTCTTTCTCTGGGGCGCGCTTGTTTTGACTGTATGGTCCGGCGCCGATTATTTTATACATTTCTGGAGGCTTTTTAAGGAATAATTTTATTGACAAAATTTCAGGAAGCCTATAATTGGGATAACCTTAATATGAGCCTTCTTGTAATGTCCTGAACCGGCAAGGTATGGAATTATAAATAGTTCTTACGGGCTTATAAAAGTGAGCGGGAATAACTCAGTGGTAGAGTGCAACCTTGCCAAGGTTGAAGTCGCGGGTTCAAATCCCGTTTCCCGCTCCATTTTTTTCGGCGGCATAGCCAAGTGGTAAGGCAGCGGTCTGCAAAACCGTTATTCTCCGGTTCAAATCCGGATGCCGCCTCCAATGAATTCAAGGGGTTACGAGTGCTATCCATTCGTGACCCCTTTCATTTTGTATAGTTTTTGTATAGTCGGGGTTTCATTGATGGTGTTGTCCAGAATGTCAACGGTTTTGACTTTGTCTGTTTTGTTTCAGCGCTCGCACAGCCAGAAGGACTGGTTGATATTATCAAGCCAGAATTATCGTAGGGAAAACAGAAAATTGAATTCTTTCTGCTATACGTATGTTTCCGCGCAATCCCTTGATTTACTTGAGCTTGCCCAAAATTGCCGATTTCCGAATTGGAAACTTGCATGTGTCCAAAATTAGTTTCCGGATTATCTAAATAGCTTTGAAAAAGGTTTTCGTCTTTCAGATGGAACATCCCTGCTCCTATCTGCTCATATGCGCATCCATGATCTTTTTGGCCATCAGCAAATACAGAAGATGATACAGAACATCGAGATAAGCATCCATCTCTCCCATTTCAATATTCGTAGTGAATCGCCAGAATCCGTAGATTTTGGATAGCGACAGAAGATTTTTGGAATACAACTCCCAATTGTATGTCTTATCCACCCGTTCGATCGCTCTTTCTGAAATTTTTCTCCAATAATCATCTTCGTTTTCGCATTTGATAATCAAAATAATACCTATCAAAAGGGTCAACTTGACCAGAATATGCGCTGTTCAGTTGCTGAAAATACTTGGCTGGCAAGTGATTAAAACGTTCTCTTGGAGCAGAAAAAGGAGAAAACGCATGAGCTCAACATTAAGGCCTTTTCGCTGGCTTGCGGCATCATTTGGGGACTAGGACTGTTTTGCCTTACTTGGTGGATTATCGCATTTGATGGGGCTACAGGGGAACCCACCCTCATCGGCAGGCTGTACCGTGGTTATACGATCTCACCTATCGGAAGCGCCATAGGGTTAATATGGGTGTTTTTCGATGGCCTGATTGGAGGTGCAATATTTGCTTGGCTCCACAATAAGATAACTGATTCCGCAGAGTCCAAGTAGTCACGAGAATCATTTTCATGGCAATATCATTTTTTTGTCGGGTCAATTATAAGAACGGCAGGTTTCCCGGCTTCAAGCTTCTCAGCGCTTACAACTCTTTTATCCTCATCATAGCACACTCTTAATCTAACTTTGTCTTTTCCGACCGAGGCTTCTGCCGGGTTTGTTAATGTTTCACTTATGCCAAGCGTTCCGATTGCCAGTATGCTGTAACCAACTGCCCGCAGATATTTATAGCCTCCCGACCCTTCTACAAAACTGAACAAATCACATCTGTTGCTTTCAGTTGCCGGCAGAGGAGTGCCAAGTTCGGCAATAACTAAATCACGTTCGGTACCATTCTTAAGTACATTAAAGTCCTTAGGGGTTTCTTTGTTTAAAGCTCTGGATGCGGCACATCCGCTTAACAAAAGTACGAAAAGAAAGCAACTTGCAATCAAGATATTTCTTTTGAAAATTTTCATAAAATGCCCCTAATTTCATTATTGCCTCGGTGATTAAATATCTTAACGATAAGGTCTAACTACCATCAGTGTAACAAACTTTCCGGATCCTCGCTAACAAAATGCTGGGATGACGCCTTACCCAATAATAACGTCATTCCCGGCAGGTTGTTAGCCGGAATCCATTGTTGCTTCGTGATCACATGACACAACGGTGTTGAAAATTAACTATTTAACCACCGGAGCAATATTCAACCAAAAATCTGCTTCATTATTGTTGTATAATGATGTTATTTTACATCCCTCACCGGTAAGACCCGTGAATATGATTTCCTGACTTTCAATACCCACTGGGTTTGATCTTTTAAAAAGACGTAATTTGCCGCAATATTTCCATCGTTATCACTTGACCAGAGACAACAGGCGGATAAATCAAGAAGAGAAGTGATCTGGAATGACCCGAATACGCTAGCGCCCTCAAGATTCTCTAATTCTTTTAAAGTAGGTATCCGCCAGTCGGTATAGCCACCAATATCATAAGTTCTGCAGAATATTTCAGCTTGGTGCCAATCAATATCAGCGCCGTTGTCAGTATCTGCCCACATAAGACCTGTTTCCAAGTCGTGTACCGTCCCATCCGCAAGCACAAAGCGATCACGAACTGTTACCTGGCCTGAAGACGGATCAATTTTTTTGTCTTTGTCATTAATGGCAAATTTGGCTATTTCTGAAAAGGCGGATTTAATTGAGGAAAAAGGGTTATCCTCTTCCATTTTCCCGGCAGCTTTCTGCTTATATTTTGTCTGACCAGTTTCAGGGAGGACAGCAGGTCCGTCGGCTCGTTTCTGCTCGACGGGCAATTGTTTATCCCTTAATCTGGCTAACTTAAGTTCTGCATGTTTTACAAATTTTCCTTGCGGATATGCATCAATGAAGAGTTGGATTTCAGAGCAATTGTCGGAGTCTTTGATCAGCTTCCACATCTCTTCTTCCGGGCTGAGTTCATGGGGTGTTGCCGCAGCTTGAGGGGCAGATACGTTTTTTTCCGGTTCTATTCCTGAAAAATAAAAATTGCCGGTCAACGAAGAAACTTCAAAAGGGGTCTGCTGGTTATTTGTATCTGCCTGCACGCCTGTCCGAACCCTGCGCATCATTTGACCAACTTCCAAGTTCGGGACGCTGATTTGCTCCAAAAGGTGTTTGGTGAATATCCCGTTTTTTCCGTCTCCATCAGCTGCGACACTGCCTGGTGCAGTTGTGAAAGAAATTATCGAACCTTTTGGGGCATCCATGGGGGCAAGTCCCATCTGAACAGAGCGGAAACTGCTGGCAAAGGGATTATTTCGACAGGCATCGAGAAAAACCATATTCAAATCATTACCGGCAATATGCATCTTATTGAGAACAATATTGACATTTATTGATTCATATTGGACATCTTCTTCCATTTCAATTTGCGCACCAATCGGAATTAAATAATTATAACCATTTACCTGCATGCCATGACCGGCAAAGTAAAAAAGGCCTGCCCCACTGCCTTTTAACCTGTTGCCGAACATGCTGATCTCCTTCCCCATTTCCTTTCTGGTAGCATCAATTAATAGAGTAACATGAAACTTTTTTTTCTGAAGGAGTTTGGCAATATCACTGGCATCGTTAACCGGATTTTTCAAAGGAGCGGTCTTGTAATTACTATTGCCGATTACCAGGGCATAGCGAGGTTGTTCAGACTGATTGCGACCGGACTTTGGAATCAGGTCAATACCTCTCTGCGCTTGACTGTTAAAAAAGGCGTAGAAGGTCAGAACTGAACAGAAAAAGATGACTTTATTGATATTGATAAAGTATTGCTTTCTCATGGCGGGATTATATGAAAAGGGACTTTGTGTGTCAATAGGAGTTTGACCACATAGGAGTTTGACCACAGAATAGATATGTCACAAGATGATCATTGTCAGAAGAAGAAATAGTGAATATTTCCTGACTCTGCCGGATTGTGGAGGAAGTTACACGTAACAAAAGCCAATAACTGATTTTTCAAGATCGCCAAACCACCGGATTCGCTGTTCCCACCTACAACTAAGAGATGTTATTAATCGTAGGCTTCGCTGCTCGAGTCGGCACTGGCTCCCCAGTATGGATGAAGTTGGGCACTGGGAATTGCTATTATTTAACGCCATAAATCAGCGGGGCATCAACGCATCCGCTGATTTAATTTGTTAGACCAAATTCACCCTTAAAGTTGAGGATGTTTCCAACAGTTTCACTGTTACTCAGAACATTTTTTCTTGACCTCTAAAACCCGATCTTTTATGATCCTTCAATTACTTTGCAATATTCAGAAACTTTATCTTATCAATTACAGATTAAAAAACCGTTAATAAACAGCCAACAAAGACAACGAATTAAATACTATGAAACGATCAATTATAAAAAGCACCGGCAGGTATGTACCCGATAGACATGTCACAAACGAAGAGTTAGCCGGATTGATGGACACATCAAATGAATGGATTGTTCAACGCACAGGTATCGAAGCCAGGTACTGGGTCAGGGAAGGTGAGGATATCGGGACCTCGGATCTTGCATATGAGGCTTCAATTATTGCATTACAAAGAGCGAACTGGAATCCGGAGGACCTGGATTTAATTGTATTTGCAACCATGACACCCGATGTGAACGTGCCGGGTTCGGGGGCATTTCTGCAAAACCGGCTGGGTGATAAAAACATACCTGCTCTCGATATCCGTCAGCAATGCACCGGGTTTCTGCATGGACTGGAGATCTGCGATGCTTATATCAGGAGCGAAAAAGCACAGAAGATCCTTTTGGTAGGGGCTGAATTCCAAAGCCGGTACCTGGAGCTGACAACCGAAAACCGTGATACAGCGGTGATTTTTGCCGATGGCGCCGGTGCTGTTTGCATTGAAGCTGTTGAAACCAGTGAGGAAGTTGGAATCATAACATCGATTCTCCATGCCGACGGAAAATATTCAGGGGCATTGCGTGCTGGATTACCTGCTCGAAAATCCGGGCCGGCTATTAGTCCCACCGTAATACAAAACAAGGAACATTTTCCTTATATGGATGGAAAAACCGTATTCAAACTGGCTGTGACCCGCCTGCCAAAGGTAACAGAGGAGCTATTGGCAAAAGCAAACATGAAAATTGAAGACCTGAATATGATTATCCCCCATCAGGCAAACCTGAGAATAAACGAAGCCTTCAGGGAACGGCTGAACATCCCGGAAGAAAAAATGTATAACAATATTCAACGATATGGGAATACAACTGCGGCAACCATTCCGATTGCACTTGACGAACTCATGGAAAAAAACATGCTGAAACCAAAGGACACCATCATGCTCATCGGTTTAGGAGCGGGATTGACCTGGGGTGGCGTGATCTATAAGATGATATAACCGCTTTTCCTAAAGATAACCCATTTCACATTATCAGTTAGTAAAATGTGCAAATAACATCCCACTTTCCGCAGAAAATCGCAAGGTTTCGATCACTCATGACCCGCAAGGAGTTCCGGCTTGAACTCGAATTGACATTTACAGGATTCGCACTCTGCATTTTTGTCTTTTTCTTCATCGCACAGCTTAACCTTGACGCTGAAGCATTTGGGGCATTTTAAGTTCATCATCATTTCCTGCAGCCTGCAGATCTGTTTACATGAAAGCTTCATGACAATCTCCTTTCAATTTGGTTTTAATTATGAAAACGATTTTATTTCTTGGACCTAATTTGCTGATGGATACATATTCATGGGAGTGGTAATTACCGTAATAAACCCCAATTTACCGTATTGTGGTCATGGGGTCAAGTTAACGTTAGTAGGCCCCGTTTCACATTGTCTATTATTACAAATTTTAAATAACCTCCCGCTATTCAATTTGCGTTATTTTTTTTAGACCCGATTTCCGTTGATTATTTTGAATACTGCCCTTTTCCACCCTAAAAGCTCGATATAGGACCAAAATAACGGTGTTTTTTTAGCTGTTATTTAATAGCTACAAGTAGTTGGCTTGGCCCGGCCCTGTTCGACTGCCGGTTCGATCAAATCATTACGATTTACAACTTTTTCTTCTCAAACCAGAAAAACAAAGTGATTATTCCCACCCAAAATATCGGAACTATTACCCACTGCGAAATACCCAGTGCTTCCGGCAATCCGAGTTTTCCGAAATCTTTCCACGCAAGAACTGTAGATTTAAGGAAGGGGTAGAGCTCTGCATAGAATGCTGCCCCCACCACCATACCTATTATGGCAAACACTGCATGCCAGCGACCTTCGCCCAAAGCGCCCAGGGATGTGCCAGGGCAGAAGCCCATGATCGCCCATC
>JAHJQU010000507.1 GCA_018819005.1 Pseudomonadota bacterium
AATCGTTAAGCGTTGTGCCGACGAGAGTAAAAAGACAGGCCTGATATGGCATACCCAGGGATCGGGCAAGACCTTTACAATGATAACGGCGGCGCAGCAGATTCTATCAAAAAAGGATGTCTTCGGGAAGGCGACGGTTATCCTGATGATCGACCGCAACGAACTGGAAGGCCAGCTTTCCGGCTGGGTGGAGCGGATACTTGGCGAGATGCAGGCCCATGATATCAGCATAGAAAAAGCCACCAGCAAGGTTCGCCTGCGGCAACTCCTCAAGGCGGACTTCAGAGGACTGATTGTTTCCATGATCCACAAGTTTGACGGGATTTCAAAGAATATCTGCCCCCGCTCCAATGTTTTCGTTATGCTGGATGAAGCGCACAGATCGGTCGGAGGAGACTTGGGCAACTACCTTGTTGCCGCCCTTCCGCAGGCAACTCTTATCGGATTCACGGGAACGCCCATCGACAAAACGGCCTACGGCAAGGGAACCTTCAAAATCTTCGGAAAAGAAGACGACAAGGGTTATCTCGATAAATATTCCATTTCGGAATCTATCGAGGACGGCACGACACTTCCTCTCAACTATATGCTGGCCCCCAACGAAATTCGTGTACCCCGGGAAGAGCTTGAAAGGGAATTTCTTGACCTTGTTGAGGCCGAAGGTGTCAGCGATGTCGATGAACTGAATAAGATACTCGATCGGGCGGTAAAGCTCAAAACATTTCTCAAGTCGGCGGATCGTGTGGAGAAGGTGGCGGCCTTCATTGCCCGGCACTTTCGCGAGAATGTCGAGCCTCTCGGTTATAAAGCATTTGTAGTCGGCGTGGATCGTGAAGCCTGCGCCCTTTATAAGGAGGCTCTCGATAAACTCCTGCCGCCGGAATGGTTAACGTCTATTTATACGGCTGCCCAAAACGACAGTGAAAAACATCCTCTTGTCCATAAATACCAGCAGACTGCTGAAGAGGAAAAGAAGGCAAGAAAACTGTTTCCGAAGCCCAGTGCCTTGCCGAAGGTTTTCATTGTCACGGATAAACTTCTCACGGGTTTTGATGCCCCTGTTCTTTATTGCATGTATCTGGACAAACCCATGCGCGACCACGTTCTTCTTCAGGCAATCGCCCGTGTCAACCGGCCCTATGAAGAAGAAGGAGACATCAAGAAACCATGCGGTCTGGTGATTGATTTCGTAGGTATCTTTGAGAAACTGGAAAAAGCTCTTGCATTCGATTCCGATGTCGTCAGCGGTGTGATCAAAAATATTGATGTCCTGCTGGCGCGCTTCATGGAATTGATGACGGGACAGGCCCGGCCATACATAGAACTTACCCGCGGCAAAGTAGATGACAAGATGGTTGAAAGTGCCATAGACGCCTTTATAGACCAGGGCAAAAGAGAGGAATTTTATAAGCTTTTCAAAGAACTGGAAACACTTTACGAGATACTGTCTCCCTCTCCAGATCTTCGGGATTACGTTGAAGACTTCGGCCTCCTCTCGCTCCTCTACCAGATCGTCCGCAATGCCTTCCGAAAAAAAACAGGATTCTATGGCGACATCGCCAAAAAGACGGAACAATTAGTCAGTGAGAAAGTCAAAACTTATGGTCTGGAAACCACGACACCGGCAATCAAGATTGATGAAACGACCCTGAAGGCGCTGAAAGACAGCAAGGTATCGACTAATATAAAAGTTATCAATCTTATCAACAGCATAATCAAAACGGCAACTACTGAAGGTGTTGAGAGTCCGTATCTGAAACCTATTGGTGAAAGGGCGGAAGCCATTCAGGAGGCCTTCGATGACCGGCAAATAACATCTCTTGAAGCGATTAAAAAAGCAGAGGCGCTGGTCAAAGAGGTTCTCGAAGCCAGAAGACGGCAGGAGGAAACAGGTTTTGACATCAACACATTCACGATTTACTGGTTGCTCAAACAGGAAAACGTAAAATGGCATGAAAGTCTCGCGCCGATTGTCAATAACGCATTTCTCCGCTTCCCGAATTTCAAGGACAACATTGCGGAACTGAGGCAGCTCAAGGCGGAACTATACAAGTTGATGCTTCCTGTTGTCGGTAAGGATTTGATGCTGGGCATTGTTGAGAAACTCCTGAGGCTGGATCGCAAATGAGTAAACCTTTTGAAATAAAAGGTAAAAACCTGAACGCCAAAGAGCAGTTTAAATCTGAAATTGCCCGCTGGGCCGCAGTAATGAAGGTTAAACCAATACAGATTTGTGTTCAGCGGATGACCAAAAAATGGGCCTCCTGCTCAAGCAAAGGACGGGTCTGTTTCAGTGCCGATCTTCTGCAGGAATCGGAAACATTCCAAAAATATGTCATTGTCCATGAACTCCTCCACCTCCAGGTTCCTAACCACGGCAAACTCTTCAAGAGCCTGATGAGCGCCTATCTGCCCGGCTGGGAAGCGACATTAGAGAGACGGAACGGGGGTGTGATAAGAAGCCTATGAACCTGGGGAATTCTTGGGACATAATGCGATTTCTTCGAAACGAAGGGTATGGGGTTCTCATACCAAAGGAGGAATATGAGTATTCTTCAAGAGATTTTGGGTTGGACCCGGGGCTTGCCTGCCTGGCAAAGCGATGCGATTGCGCGCTTGTTTGCAAAACAAAACCTCGGCGCAGAGGACATTGATGATCTCTTTGCGCTTCTCAAAGCAGAGCATGGCATTCCTGATCCCAAGGGACGCAAGGCCAATAAGCTAAGCGCCAATCAGATCCCTGCTCCTTCGCAGCTCGACATACATGTTGAGCTCATTGGCATCAAGAATCTTCAGCATGTGAATGCCATCGCCGACAACCAGAAACTGACTTTTGCACCGAAGGGACTGACTGTCATCTATGGTGATAACGCCACAGGAAAGTCGGGCTATTCTCGGGTTATGAAGCGAGCCTGCCGCGCCCGTGACCAGAATGAGCCGATTCATCCCAATGCAAATCTGCCAACTGCGCAAGCAGGAAAAGCAAAAGCAATCTTTGAGATTATTGTCAATGGAGAGGTCAGGGAAGAGCAGTGGGTTAGTGGTGCGCCAGCTCCCGAAGCTCTATCGGCGATTGCGATTTTCGACCATCGATGCGCTAGGGCGTATCTCGATTCCGAGAATGACTTTGCCTACGTGCCTTATGGTCTCGATATCTTCGAGGGGATAGCTAACGTCTGTCGTCAACTCAAAACGAAGATAGACCAAGAACATGCCCAGTGTTCTCCCGATCTAACCGCATTTGCCGACCTGCAAGGAGTCAGTGTTGTTGGGAAGCTCATTGAGAAGCTCTCGGCTAAGACTGACACGAAGCAGGTTGAAGCCTTAGCCTCTGTTACCCCGGAAGAAATTGTTCAGCGGGATACGCTGGATAAAAGCCTCAAAGAGGGCAACCCAAAGGAGAAAGCGAATCAGTTGCGTCTGAGAAACCGGCGCATTGCCCGTATTGCACAGAATGCCATTGATAAGCTGGCCAGTATTGATCAGGACAAGTTGACCCAACTTGAGGGGCTTGATCAGAGCTTCCGCACCGCCCAAGCGGCCGCGACAACTGCAGCCCAAAAGTTGAAGGATGATAGCAAAATGCTCCCTGGAACAGGCGGGGAGGCATGGCGTGAACTGTTTAAAGCTGCCCGCAAATTCTCTGAAGAAGCGTACCCTGGGAAACCGTTCCCGCATATAGAGGAAGGGGCACAGTGTCCACTTTGCCAGCAATCCCTTGAAGAAGGTGCCTTGCGCCTCCAACAATTTGAGGAGTTTGTTGAACAAGAAACTGAGAAAACAGCTCAAGCAAAACGCAAGGATTTGACCAATGCTTATAACGTCTTCGTTGCGCTCGACATGTCACTGGGGCTTGATGATGAAACCTTTGCCGAGATTTCCACCTATGACAAAACACTCGCACAGGAAAGCCGGGCTTTTGAGCAGGCATTAGCTGATCGCTTTATAAAAATGAAGACCGCTTTCGCCTCTCATATGTGGGCAGATGTTGCAAATGCACCAACAAGTCCGGCAGACAACCTTAAAGCCTTAGCGGACAAGCTCAACCAAGAAGCGGAGACAATGGAGAAAGCTGCCGACGAAGTTGCACGTAAGGCTTTACAATTGCAGTTCAACGAGCTCGATGCAAGGATTCAGCTTTCGAAAAGAAAAAAGTCTGTTCTGGGTGCAATCGAAAAAATGAACAGACAGGCAAAACTTGCAGCATGTCTGTCAGAACTGAGAACCAGACCTATCTCGGATAAAGCGAGTGAAGTAACGGAAAAGGTGGTTTCGAAAAAGCTGGCTAACGCGCTCAACGCTGAATTCAAAAACTTGGGTGTTGGCAATCTGCAGGTTTCCCTGCAGAGCCGGGTGGACAAGGGTAAAGCATTGCACAAGCTCAAGCTTAATCTTCCTCAGTCTATTAGTCCCAGCAATATCCTGAGTGAAGGCGAACAACGCGTCATAGCTATCGGCTCATTCCTGGCCGAGGTTGCAGTCAATGGTGGATCAGGCGGCGTAGTTTTCGATGATCCAGTGTCTTCCCTGGATCATCGGTACCGGGAGCGTGTGGCCAGACGATTGGCGCAAGAAGCTGCAAAGCGCCAAGTTATCATCTTTACTCACGATGTCTACTTCCTTTGCATCTTGATCGAAGAGGCAATAAATACCGGAGTTCCGGTTGCGACTCAGAGTCTGGTAAGACGCCCTCAGGGCTTTGGTGTGGCTGAATCGGACCTTCCCTTTGAAGGAATGAATACCTCGGCGCGGGTAAAGTTCTTAAGGGTGCAGCATCAGAAAATCGCCAAACTCTGTAAGGAGGGCGATGAGCCAGAATACCGCAAGCGGACTATAGATACTTATCGGTTGTTACGTGATGCATGGGAAAGAGCCGTAGAAGAAGTATTGTTGCGAAAGGTTGTGTTGCGTTTTCGCAAAGGAATTCAGACTCAGTTGCTCAAAGAAGTGATGGTCGAAGATGCGGACTATACCCAAGTGTACCAAGGCATGAGCAGGTGTTCAAATTACACCCACGATAAGGCGCTCATGGGCGGCGTTGCCGTGCCCGATCCTGATGATCTACTGGCAGATATTAATATCCTGGAAGGTTGGCGGGAGCATGTGGAAAAGCGCAGCAAAGAAGTTGCCAAAGTCAGGAAACAGCCTGTTATGGCAACCGCGTCATGATTTTAGGGTAGTCTGGGTGCACAAACTAATAGATGAGGAAAAATATGAAGCTTCTCCACACCTCAGACTGGCACCTTGGCCGCGCCTTGTAAGGCTGCAAGCGATATGAAGAATATGAAGCATTCCTGAACCGGCTGGCGGCGCTCATCGAGAGCGAAGACATCGCTGTGCTCCTGGTAGAGGAA
>JAHJQU010000249.1 GCA_018819005.1 Pseudomonadota bacterium
GAATGATTGGCCGCGGACCTGGAATTGGAACCGATATTGTACTGTGTCAGGACTGCGCCTTTCGGAAAACCGGTTGTGCCGGACGTGTAGAGAATCGCTGCAGGATCATGAATATTTAACTCCAAACACCGGCATTGAGCACTGCCCTTAGATAACAGCTTGCCGAAAGACAGATCGTTGCCGGCTTCGCCTTCGGCAACAATGATATGCTTAACCGATGGCATGGCATCCGCCGGAACCTCCTGCCGGAGCAGAGCCGTCGTCACGATCACACTCGCCTCCGCATCGTTGATGATATACTTCACCTCTTCCGATTTCAGCATTGCATTTACAGAAACGGCAATTGCGCCGATTTTTTGAATCGCAAAATATCCGATCACGAATTCCGGAATATTGGGCAGAAACAGGGCTACCCGATCTCCCTTGCCGACACCCAGCTCACGAAGCCCGTTGGCCATGCGATTTACATCCGTGTCAAGCTGAAGATAAGACCATCTTTTCCCTTCAAAGATCAGAGCCGGTTTGTCCGGGAAATAAGTGCGT
The DNA here is from genome assembly GCA_018819005.1 of Pseudomonadota bacterium. Classification (GTDB taxonomy): domain Bacteria; phylum Desulfobacterota; class Desulfobacteria; order Desulfobacterales; family RPRI01; genus RPRI01. Next base: position 544 of record JAHJQU010000249.1, read on the forward strand.
GCCCATTCCAGATTTTTGGCAATATTCATCTCTTTTCCTTTCTATTCTATGGGAGGTTTTTTCCTGATAAAAGCACAGTAGATGGCTTCCTGAAAACAAGTTTAAATAACCAGAGCGTTCTTTAATTTACAGGTTATCGAAGAAACTTCAGAAGTGTGGGGCGACCTGCAAAGATTCCCGGTTATACCGCTTCGATGGTTGAAGGCGGTTTAGGGGTGATGTTATAGGTCACGCTGACCACGCCGGGGACCTCCTTGACGATCTTCCCTGCGATTTTCTCAAGCGTTTCATAGGGTAGCCTCGTAACCTCGGCAGATCGGGCATCGACACTGTCCCAGCAACGGATCTCGATCTGGAGACCGAAATCTCTTTTCCCATCCCGCATGCCCGTGACGCGGTCCTCGTGCAGAATGGCCAGATACTGGAAAACTTTCATTCCCGACAGTTCTTTTTCCACAATTGCCGTGGCTTTCCTGACGATCTTAACGCGATCTGGTGTCACTTCACCTAAGACCCGCGCCGCCAGGGCCGGTCCGGGGAAAGGAATCCGGTCAAAAATCGACGCCGGCAGGCCCAGGGCAGCTCCCACTTTGCGCACCCCGTCCTTACGCAGTTGGATCAGTGGTTCGATAATCTTATAACCGAATGCCTTTTGGGGATCGATGCCGAGTTGCTCAAAGACATTGTGCTGCCGCTTGATCCCCGCCACGGTTTCGTCAATGTCCGTCAGGATGGTCCCCTGGAGGAGATGCTTCGCTCCGCTCCGCACAACCAACTCACCGAATACTTTTTTATAGAAAGTCTGGGTAATGGCCTCCCGTTTTTCCTCAGGGTCTGTAATTCCTTTCAGGGCTTTAAAGAAATCCCTCCTTGCGTCAAAGAGCTCTATCGGAATGCCGAGTGACTGGAAGATGATTTTCACCTGTTTCGGTTCATTCTGCCGCATGAGGCCGTTGTCTATAAAGAAGGTTTTGAGTCGGTCTCCCAAGGCTCGGTGACCCAAGGCTGTTACAACAGATGAATCAACCCCTCCGGAAAGGGCGTTGATGGCTATGCCTTTCCCGACGATTTTTCTGATTTCTCTCACTTTTTCGGAGACAAACTGTTCCGTATTCAATTTCGCTGCACGGATTTCTTTTGCCATGATGACCTTTTCTCCTTCCCCGGAATTCTAAATTCTTCATCCTCTTACGGATAGGGTGTGATTATCTTGAATCGCCCGTCGGTTGTCAAGCGGTGAATTCAACTTAGTCGTCTTTAAATATCCCCTTCCTGTTGATTCCTTTTCCTGTAACATGATGAAGGGCATGGATATTACCGGAGTGGGTGCCCGGAGGCAAAGCGCAGCGTAAGGCTTATCGAAGGTAAGTTTATAATGAGAGCGTTCTTTAATTAACAGGTTATCTAAGAATTTTCAGAAGTGTTGTGCGACCCCCAGTACCCTCCCAACAAATTAAATTTAAATTGCTTTCCTGGTTTTCTGCAAGTATATTGTCCGAAAAGAAACCAGATTTATAATATTATCTCAAAATCATACAGGGTTTGGCGGCTTATATCTATGAAAATGACACCGCTCGGATATAATCAAAGCTTGAACACGCAATCAAAAGAACTCTCCAATCTACTGACAAAATTGCGGCAATCCCTCCCTTTGTTAAGGGATAAATATCATGTGGAAACACTGGAAGTCTTTGGCTCTTATGTTCGTTCCGGACAACGAAAAACCAGCGATTTGGATTTGCTGGTTACTTTTTCTCAATTGCCGAGTCTTCTGACATTTATTGAATTGGAAAATAACTTATCGGACAGGTTGGGTATTAAGGTAGACTTGGTTATGAAAGACTCGCTCAAACCGGCAATTGGGGAACATATTCTCAGAGAGGCAATGCCGGTATGATATCAGAGCGTCTCTATATCGATTATCTTCGTGATATTCTCGATAATGCAAAAAAGGCATCAGATTTCATAAAGGGAATGACGGAAAACGATTTCCTCCGGGATGAAAAGACTATTTTTGCAGTAATCAGAGCATTAGAAATTGTCGGGGAAGCGACAAAAAAGATACCTGATGAAGTAAGAGGCAAATACCCGGGCATCCCCTGGCGCGAAATGACCGGTATGCGCAATAAGTTAATTCACGATTACTTCGGGGTTAACCTGGCAGTAATCTGGAAAACAGTTACTGAAGATATGCCGAAGTTGATACCTTTGGTTAAGCAGGTCATTGAAGATCAAACTTCAGCGTAACAATCAATGAA
>JAHJQU010000497.1 GCA_018819005.1 Pseudomonadota bacterium
GCCGTCCCTTTATTTGCGAGCCCGACCTGATCAAACGTTGGAAAGCCGGTGACTCAAGAAAGGCGGACCGCATTTCCTGCAACCAGTGTGTAGAGCAGATCAAACAGGGTCTGGGTCTCCAATGTGTCCCCTTGGAACCGGAACCGGCTGCCACCTTTCCATTCCCTCCCGCCTGAATCTGTAAAACCCACTCTTCAAGATGGCGTTCCATGCGAAGTTTTCCTATAACCCCATTCTAATCTCTGATGACAGATTTTGGACTTTTGCAGAACCATTACTTGATACTTTGTGTCCGATACTCGCGGCTATTATGATTTTAATGGCGGAAGCAAATTATATTTTTTTAGCCTCCTATATAGAGTATTTCTTCCCATACCTAACAAGAAAGCGGATTTGCTAATATTAAAACCTGTTAAATCTAAACTTTGTCGAATAGCTTTTTCTTCCATGTTTTTAATTTTCATATTGTGTGTAATCCGGGCAAAATAAGCATTACGTTCGCATGGATTAGCATTGCTTTTAGTATCGCAAAAGTTATTGTTAATTATACTTGTTTTATGATTCCTCTCATCCACCAGACAATTATTATTTATATTTACAATATTAGAAAAAACGTGTTGGGGCAAATGGTCAGGTAGAATTTTTATGTTATCTAAGGAAAGATAAAAAGCATACTCAATTGCATTTGACAATTCCCTTATATTCCCCGGCCAGTTATGCATCATTAATATATTCTCAACCTCCTTAGAAAGTACTTTATCTTTTCTATTCGTTGCATTAAGTAAAGCTAAAAAATGACCAGCGAGGATTAATATGTCATCTCCCCTTTCGCATAACCTTGGTAACTCAATATGAAAAACGCTTATTCTATAATATAGATCCCTTCTAAATGAACCCAAATTTCCTAGTTCGGTAAAAAGATTTTTATTGCTGGCTGCAATGATGCGTACATCAACAGATATTTGTTTGTGTCCACCTAATTTGTATATTTTTTTCTCCTCAACGACACGGAGAAGTTGTGGTTGTTGACCTATAGGCATTTCTCCTATTTCATCTAGAAAAAGAGTTCCCCCGTTAGCCATCTCAAAAAAACCGATTTTTCCACCTCTTTTAGCGCCAGTGAAAGCTCCTTCTTCATAGCCAAAAAGCTCGCTTCCCAGTAATTCACCTGGAATAGATGAACAGCTAATCGGTATAAAGGAGTTGTTGCGACGGGTGCTCGCATCGTGAATAAATCTAGCGACCAGCTCTTTGCCGGTACCTGTATCACCAGTAATAAGAACGCTTGCCGGAGTATTGGCTGCAATTCTTGCCACATTTAAACCTTTGAGAAATATCTTGTCCACTCCCACTAATGAAACAACCGGATCAGGATTATTTAATCTTGATTCGCTTACGATTATCTGGTCCACTCTTGCTAAATAATGCCGGGGGGGAATGGGGCCTGGAGAGGACCAAATGCTCTTTAATTCTCCTTTGGAATTAACCTTTCCAATTCTAGACCATTGCCATAAATGTTGGGTTGTCGGATCAACAATTATTTTTCCGCGCGGCCCATTAAATGAAGTGTTTTTTAATGCTATTTTAACCCGTTCTTTTTGTTCCTTGCTGTAGGGTACACTTGATATCTTGGAATAAGCTAAGGATAGCAAATGGATTGCTTCGTAAGTGGAAACCATTTCTCTACTTATGGGTTGGTCACCAAATTTAGTCGTAAACATTTTCACAAATTTTTGATTCTTTTCCGATTCGATGCTCTCGAAATAAGGTGAAGTCGAAATGTGTCCTTGAGCCGCATCTATCCCCATAATACGGATTTCTCTTTCCGATGTAATCGGACTAAGGATGGGGAAGGGGATATTATTTTTTTTATATTCCTGATAAAAATGTGCCACGCTGGTGCCCACAATTGTAGAGAATAAAACGAACCCCGGTTGTGTGTGAACCATTTCATTTAAATCACTAAAAAAATAATCAAATTTTTCGCAACCCAACGGAAAATAATATTCAGCTAATATTTTACCGCCAACATTTTCTAAAAATTGGCGCACCTGACTGTTGGTGGATCTGGGATAAATATAATCTGATCCCACCAATACAAAATTATAAGATAAATTGGTTATAGCCCATGATAGTAAGGGTTCAACTTGTTGGTTGGGGACCGCTCCCAAATAAAAAATATTAGGATGAAGCTGCTCTCCTTCATAAAGTGTTGGATATATAAGGAGACTCCCGGTTTGGTTTAAGACAGGTATCAAGGCGTTGCGTTCTGAAGACATATAACAACCAATAAGGACGTCGACACCGACTTCTTTTGTCAAATCATGGGCTTCTTTGGCGGCTATTACAGGATCCGATTTTGTATCGCGGGTTATAGGCTCAAATTGCAAAATCGAACTCTGGTTTATTTCCTCTATGGCGAGAAGGGCTGCTTGGAGTTGTCCTTCTCCGACTACCGCGATAGTTCCACTAAGAGAAAATAATAGGCCGATTTTCTTAATCAAGGTCAATTGACTCTAATAATTATCCCAGTTGAAGAACCACTATTGCCCTAACCAATCAGAATATTTTATAATTTTGATTGGTTTCTTATTTGATAATATCAAGGGTGTGGGTCAAATTACCGAACAAGGTTCGGTTTTGTCTTTCATATGGCCAATTATTTAGCCCAATTAAAAAGTATAATTAGCTTTCCTGGGGAGATTTTAGAGATAATCTGAGTATCATTAATGGGTTAAACAATATTATTGTATACAATTAGTTTTAGTATATTATAATAATTTAATATATTATAAAAAGAAATATTTAGCAACAACTTTTTAATGGCGCATACGGTGCCTCCAACAGCGGGACTACCCCAGTCGAAAAAGTCAACGCTTCCCCAGGGCAGGCCAGCCAGTCTGGCCTGTTCGAAGCTTGCCCTTTGTCCCTGCTCCATAAATAATTTCATAACCCAAGGCCGGCTTAGAAGCTATAAGGTAATGGTGACAACCCAATATAGGCTACCCACCTGAAAACCGGAGGAACCTTTTTTTAATTCACCCGGGAAACTCCACGGTATTTCTCGGATGTTCTATAAATTCCAAATTGGCACAAAATTGTTCCAAATTGGCACATAAATTCGCTTAAATTTACCTACATCAACACTTCGCAAAACAATCAAAAAGTGATTAAAGGCTTCTGGAAAGGGGTCATCTGTACGGCTAAGGGCGAACAACCAAATTATACTCTTGTTTGGCATTGCTTTTGCTCATCTAAAAGGGAGAATCAATTCTCCGCGATTCAAAAAAACAAAGATCCCTAAGGGTCTGCGTCTGTGATACTTCTTGCAAAGAAAGATTATTATTCCCTTTTTAATTGTGGGGGGGTGTGTGCCCTCACAATCTCGTGAAAGACTTCTATTCTTCCATGCGCTTGCGGGTAAGGTATTCCGCGAATTATTGATTAAGTTAATCTTAATGGTCCCGTAAAAAGTCATATGCGAACGGATTTGAGGGTTTTTGGGAAATAGATTTTTAAATTACTGAGCGTTAAAAATCACAAGCTGTTTGAGGGCGTTAGCCCGAGTTCTTGTGATTTAGTGAAGTGATTTAAAAATCCCCAAAAAGCTCATTAAGTGAGCATATTTGGACTTTTTACGAACACATCAATCTTAAAAATAAGGAGGGGAATTATGGGGATGTAAGGATCTGCGTTTGTGTTTAGTGTATGTCTGGTTCGTTTTATTCATTATTAATGCTTTGGTAATGTTCAAAAGTAGAGGCGTACAGATATTTGGACCAAAGCGATATTGAAAGGAGGGGCGAAAATGCTAGGTCTTGGATTATGGTATGTCGGTTTCGTTCTTTTCATTAATGCGATGTGGATGTTGGGAAAAATAGAAGCGAAGGCTGTGATCCCTATGAACATCTTTGTTGCGATAGTGCAATTAGGAGGTGTTTATAGAGTAATTTTTACCGGCACAGAAACGAGTGATTTTTTTGGCGCAGCATTGACACTTCTTTTCACATTTACTTATTTGTATGTGGCGGCCACTCAAATCTGGAATTTAGACGCGAAAGGGTTGGGATGGTATTGTCTGCCCGTTGCTGTAATAGCAGTGGCGGCAGGATTAATGTCTCTGGCTACTCCTCTTTTGGCCTTGTTGTGGTTCATGTGGGCGACTTTGTGGTTTATGTTTTTCCTGCTGCTTGCCCTGGCAAAAAATATCGGCAAAATAACTGCCTGGTGGACCTTAGTCAATGGAATTTTTTGCCTTGTGGCAGCCTTCGGCACGCTCACTGAATTATGGCCGTGGTGGTAGATCCAGAGTTTTTAGGAAAGAGGGTGATGACTTATGATTTTTTAGCAATTTGGTAGAGTAAGATAAAAGGTGCAATATGGATTTCAAACACTAAATAAAGATGGAAGGAGAAGTAAAATGAGACATGGAGATATTACATCGAGTGCCGATACGGCAGGTGTGGCGGTCGTAAACTATAAAATTCCCCGTTTTCATACGAAAAAAGAGATTCTGGACAACTGCCATGCAATTGCAGCTTATGCCGAGGGTTTGAAGGTTGGTTTACCCGGAATGGACCTGATAATATTCCCCGAATATAGCACCGAGGGAATTCTGTATGATCCCCAAGAGTGCATGGAACTCTCAACAACTGTCCCCGGTGAAGAGACGGCAATCTTTTCCGCGTGTTGTAAGAAAAACAATATCTGGATGGTAGCTTCCATCACCGGAGAACTACATGAGGAACACCCCAAGAAGGTTCCTTATAATACACTGATTTTAATAAATAACAAGGGAGCGATCGTACAGAAATACAGGAAGATTATGCCCTGGTGTCCTATTGAGGGGTGGTATCCAGGTGATAGAACCTATGTTTCCGAAGGACCAAAGGGGCTCAAAGTCAGCCTGATCATCTGTGACGATGGGAATTATCCCGAAATATGGCGTGATTGCGCTATGAGGGGAGCCGAACTGATCGTGCGCTGCCAGGGTTACATGTATCCATCAAAGGAACAACAGAGAAACATGGCTACGGCCATGGCATGGGCTAACACGTGTTATGTGGCGGTGGCCAATTGTACCGGGTTTGATGGTGTCTATTCTTACTTTGGACATTCCGTTATCGTGGGCTTTGACGGTAGAGTTCTGGGAGAGTGCGGCACTGAGGAGATGGGAAATCAATATGCTGAACTATCAGTTAGTGCCATAAGGGATGCCAGAGCGACTTGGCAAGCGCAGAATTCTCTCTTCAAATTGCTGCATCGTGGGTATACCGGCAAGCTTGCTTCAGGAGAAAAAGATGTCGGTGATGCGATTTGTCCCTATGAGTTCTACCGAACATGGATAACCGACCCGAAGAAGGCTCAAGCTCAATCTGAGGCGCTTACCAGAAAAACAGCGACCGTTCTCGGTTGTCCCGTCCCGTTCCAACCGGCCTTAGCTGGTCATTAATACCTTGATTGAGGAACCAGAGACCCCTAGATGTTCTAAAATCTTTTTGATGACCTCTGGTTTTTCAATCAAGCGAGTGATTCGCGCCTGGCTTTGACGTTTGGGACAGGGCGCTTATGTATGTCGAAGTTGGAGAGGGGTGGAGGTTTGTACGTTTCCCGTCCTTCCCCGAGCGGACAAATCGATAAGGAAGAGGCTTGGGGGGTCGTAACAAGGAGGGCCGAAGGGGGTAGCGGTGAGCAACAAGGGAGCGAATGAAGGAGAAGTCAATAAGGGATATGATCATTTTGTCATAACCGCCCCGAATGGAGCCGTCCGGGAGGATGTCAACGAATCTTTTTTTGAAGCGATACTCTGAGAGAAAGTGAAGGTTTAGGAAGGGTCTTTGGTGGGAAAGAGAAACTTTGAGATTGATTTGATTGAGTTTTCTGCTAACATTATAAATAGTGAATCTCTCGAAGGGGGTCACCATGATGTAGTATCTGGGCAGGGGATGGCACTCCTACCCACCTTCTTAAGAGGATCTCATTACCCACCGACTGAGTTAATACTTCCCCGGCATAGTTCCATGCGAAAGCGTTTTATAAGCGGATAAAGATAGACGTCTTTAATGCTTCCGTGAAACAAATGATCATGCCCTTTTTTGGCTGGGCCTCTGGTTTGGCCGACGCAGATCCAGTTGGCGGCTCGGTAGCAAGTTGCCTGGAAACGATTCTTTTCCACGAAGGCTTCAAGGAGATAGATGGGATGGTGATAGGTCGTTGGCTTTGGCGGCAGGCCTCTGGGCGAATGTGGAGAGTCACCCATGGAAAACCAGTACGCGGAGCTTTCCGTAAGCGCCATTAGGGACGCCCGCCCGCACTGGCAGTCAGAAAACCACCTCTTCAAGCTGCTGCACCGGGGTTAGACCGGGTGTATCAACTCCGGGGATGACGAGGAGGGTGCTGCCCAGTGTCCGTACGAGTTCTACCACACCTGGATCAAAGACCCCCGGAAGGCTCGCGAGAATGTTGAGAAATTCACCATGCAAACACCGCCGCATAATACTCGAAGAACTTCTTTGCCAATTCAGGTGCATCTTTGCCGATTTCTTCAAATTTCGAAAGATCTTCTGGGTTATAATATGATTCCATGAATATTATATCCTTTTTTGGCTCCTCGCTAAAATGTATGGGTAACCTGATTCAGGACTTGATAGATACCCGTCATCAAAAGATGGAGGAGGTTAAGACGGATCACTATGAGAGATACGGAACTGTTTCAGTTGGCATTGGGTTTGACGTAGCCATGGCATGTGGTGTCGTGTGAATTTGATTTGGATAAACGTCGTCTGGACGTTGAGATTGATTTCCCCCGGGACAGTGTGTTTGCCTGTCCAAGCTGCGGCAGAGAGGGATGCAGTGCATACGACACGGAGCGGCACGAATGGCGGCATTTGAAATTCTTCCAGCACGAGGCCTATCCTGGCAGCCCGTGTTCCCCGTGTGAATTGTGGGGATTGTGGCATCAAGACCATGGAGGTTCCATGGGCTCTTTCGGGGAGCGGTTTTATCTTGTTGTTTGAGGCGCTCATTATGATGATGGCCAAGGCGATGCCGGTAAAATCCATTGCCGATATTGTCAAAGAGCATGACACCCGACTCTGGCGGGTTTTGAATCACTATGTTCATGAATCACGTAAGGAATCCGATTTTTCTGCTGTGACGCAAGTTGGTGTCGATGAGACATCCAGTAATCGTGGTCATAATTATGTTAGCCTGTTTGTGGACATGAAGTCTTCATGCAGGTCTTTTCCACCGAGGGGAAGGATGCATCGACCCTGGAGCGATTCAGGGCCGATTTGGAAGCACATCATGGTGATCCCTAAATATCCCGAGGTTTGTTGCGACATGCCCCCTGCCTTCATAAGCGGCGTTGAGAAGCATTTTCCGGAAGCCCGCACGACCTTCAAGTTTCATGTCCTAAAGATCCTCAATGAGGCAGTGGATGAAGTGCGACGTCAGGAGCAGCAGAGTCGTCCGGAGTTGAAAAGAACCCTCTACATCTGGCTAAAAAACCCCGAGAATCTCAAGGAGAATCATGCAACAACCTTGGAGACTCTCCAGATCAAGAAGCTGAATCTGAAAACGGCCCGTGCCTACCACATTCGCTTAAACTTCCAAGAGTTCTGGAACCAACCGCTACAGGAGGCGGAGACCTTCTTGAAGAGGTGGTACTTCTGGGCCACCCACCGCTGCTTGGAGCCCATGAAAGAGGCTGCATACACCCATCGTCACTGGGATGGCATCCCGAGATGATTTACGTCAAGGATTAACAATGGCATTTTTGAGGGAATCAACAGCCTCATCCAAGCCGCTAAAGCCAAGGCCTGGGGATACCGCACCATGAAGAACCTTATCACCATGATCTACCTCATCGGAGGTAAACTAGAATTTAGGCTACCCACCTGAAACAGCGAGGAGCCGTTTTACAACTCATTGGGACCGAAGAAGAGCAAGAAGATTGAGCTTGCGGTAATGGACATGTGGAAAGCCTTTGAGAAATCGACGAGGAAGAATGTTCCCCAAGCGGCGATCCTGTACGACAAGTTTCACGTTATGAGGCATCTGGGAGATGCATTGGACAAGATAAGGAAAATGGAATACGGGCGTCTTTCCGGGAAAAATCGGTCATACATCAAGGGACAGAAGTATACGCTTTTGTCGAACCGTGAGAACCTCACGCTTGACGGTCGCAAGGCATTAAAAAAACTGCTGGGGGCTAATAAACGGCTCAATACAGCTTATGTTTTAAGAGAATCCTTTGGGCAGCTCTGGAGCTATCAGACGGAAGGCTGGGCACGACGGTTCTTCGACAACTGGAAGGA
>JAHJQU010000030.1 GCA_018819005.1 Pseudomonadota bacterium
AAAGGCGCCAGTCTTTATGTTCTGCAGCATTTTCAAAATAAAAATGTGCTTGATCCGGATTTTTTCGCCGCTGAAGATTGCGGATTCAGCGAAGACGCTTTGCTTGAGCTTAAAGCCGCGGCAGAACCCTTTGTGGGAAATTGCATGATCCGCTGATACCCTCCACTATTCACTATTCACCTTTTTTCCTCTTTTGATATCAATTTATACTATTCAAATTATGTATGCCATTCATTATTTGCTTGACACTTATACTAATAATTTCTATTTTAAAAAACAGCCTGTTCACTTTTACTATAATAAGGAGGACGACGATGACAAACCCGTATTTTGAAGCGTATGAAAGATCCCTTAAAGATCCTGAAGGATTCTGGGGCGAAGTGGCAGAAGACTGTCACTGGTATAAAAAATGGGAAAAAGTCCTGGACGATTCCCGCAAACCATATTTCTACAGATGGTTTCCCGGAGGAATGGTTAATACCTGTTACAATGCACTCGATTTTCACGTAGAAAACGGCAGAGGCAACCAGGATGCGCTCATTTATGACAGTCCTGTCACCGATACGATAAAGAAGTTCACATACATTGAGTTAAGAGATCTTGTTGCAAAATTTGCGGGTGTGCTTTCCTCCCTCGGAGTTGCGAAGGGGGATCGCGTCCTCATCTATATGCCCATGATTCCGGAAGCAGCCATTGCAATGCTTGCATGCGCCCGCCTTGGAGCAGTTCATTCGGTTGTTTTCGGAGGATTTGCAGCAAACGAGCTTGCAACCAGGATAAATGACGCAAAACCTAAAGTAATAGTTTCAGCCTCATGCGGCATTGAAGTAAAGAGAGTGATACCCTACAAGCCTCTCTTGGATGGAGCCATTGAAATGGCTGAATCAAAACCTGATCACTGCATAATTTGCCAGCGTCCCATGGAAACAGCAATCCTGATTCCGGGCCGGGATCTTGACTGGAATGATGTAATGGCAAAAGCCAAACCGCACGACTGTGTCCCCGTCGCATCTACAGATCCCCTGTACATACTTTACACCTCGGGCACTACAGGTATTCCGAAAGGGGTAGTCAGGGATAATGGCGGTCACATGGTAGCACTGAAATGGACCATGAAAGCAGTCTATAATGTTGATGCCGGAGATGTTTATTGGGCGGCATCGGATGTCGGATGGGTTGTCGGACATTCCTATATAATTTATGGCCCGCTTTTAAAGGGCTGCACTACAATCCTGTTTGAAGGAAAGCCCGTAGGCACACCCGATGCCGGGGCCTTCTGGCGGGTTATATCCCAGCACAAGGTAAAAACCATGTTCACGGCGCCAACGGCTTTCAGAGCGATAAAAAGGGAAGACCCGAAAGCCGAGCTTATGAAAAAATATGATCTCTCCAACTTCAAGTATTTATTTCTGGCAGGTGAAAGGCTTGACCCCGATACCCTCCACTGGGCAGAAAGGAGCATAGGCGTTCCTGTAATTGATCACTGGTGGCAGACTGAAACCGGCTGGGCGATAGCCGCAAACTGCGTCGGCCTGCATCATTTTACTGTTAAGCAGGGTTCTCCCACTAGACCGGCTCCCGGGATGGATGTAAGGGTTGTTGATCCTGACAACAACATAGTCAAGTCCGGAGAAATCGGCGCCCTTGTCATCAAGCTGCCTCTTCCTCCCGGTACTTTACCGACATTGTGGAACAATGATGAAGGATTTATCAGTTCATATCTTAAGGAATTCCCGGGATACTACAAGACAGCAGACGCCGGTTTTATCGATGAAGACGGGTATGTTTATGTGATGACACGGACAGACGATGTAATAAATGTCGCAGGCCACCGTCTTTCAACAGGCGGCATGGAAGAGATACTCTCCGACCATCCCGATGTTGCCGAATGCGCCGTTTTAGGCGTTGATGACCAGCTCAAAGGACAGGTGCCCATAGGCTTTATTGTGCTCAAAGCCGGAGTTACGCGCAGCAATGATGATATAGTAAAAGAAGTCGTCAAGATGGTAAGAGACAGGATCGGCGCAGTCGCATCTTTTAAAACGGCGACGGTTGTAAAGCGCCTTCCCAAAACACGCTCCGGTAAAATACTGAGGGGAACCATACAGAAAATTGCCGACAACAAAGAATTCAAGATACCGGCAACAATAGACGACCCTGTAATTTTAGATGAGATGAGGGAGGCATTGGTAAAAATCGGCTACGCAGAAGCGAGGAAATAATAAACAACGGGAATAAATCGGCACTTAATAATTGAAGATTCTCCGCAGCTGGCTGCGGAGAATCTTCGCCCCCTCACCCCGCCGCAAGCAGAGTGGAATGCACTCGCTTTTTCGGTCCAAAACAACACATCAAATTCCCTTGAATAAAAATCAATTCCATGTTATCTGGCTGAATAATTTTTCAGAGATAAAATACAAATGGTATTTATCAAATATAATATTATGTTGACAGGATGTAAGTATCAAAAGGAGGAATGACAGATGGAGCGGGACAAGATAGTAAATATTATCATGGTTATTATGTTTGGAATCTTCCTGCAGGTAATTTTCGTGGTTGGAGATTTGAAAGAAACCCCCAACAAAGTAGCTGCCGGATTTGCCGAGGCATATTTCAAGCTGGACAAATCAATGGCAGGTTATCTTTGCAAAACTCTGATCTCATCCGAAGATGCAGGTATCGTTGACAAATACCTTCAAACAGCACAAAATGAAGCAACTGAAAGAGGTTTAGCTCCCGATTTTCTTAAAAGCAAGCTGTTCAATATTGAAACAAGCACTATAAGCAAAACAGACAAAGAAGTTACCATGCGGTTGACTGCCGACAGGATCGTGTCAATCAATCCCTTATATGCTCTTGTTTCAAAACTGTTCCATTTAAGTAAAATCCACAAGGTTGAAGACACAATTACCGTAATTAAGGAAGACGGTAAATGGAAGGTCTGCGGCAAACCCTTCTCTTTGCTGTAATACTTTTTCCCATCAATAAAAAAGAATCCGGTTTGACTCAGACAGGCCGGACTCTGTCGAGTGAATAGATCTAATACATGGAGACTATCTACGCTAATATACAGAAGGTAGCCCAACGGATAGCCTCCAGCTTTCCTCCTCCAGATTTTTACGGAGACTATGATTCTGCCGTTAAATCTTCTGTCCGGATTTTTGAAACAGACCCTATTGTGGCAAAAGTTCACCGGTTTGTAGAAACACATCTTGAAGATAATTTTGGTCACGGCCTGGATCACGCCACAAAAGTAGCCGTGGATGCCGGATCCCTGATGTTTATCGAAAGCGGGCTTGCCGGATATGAGGGTAGTTTTTGCAGGCGAAGAGTTCTGATTCTCCAGTGTGCAGGTCTGCTGCACGATATAAAACGAAAGAAAAAAAATCATTCGATCGAAGGGGCTGCTTTTGCTCACGAAGTCCTGAAGGATTATCCCTTTTCCCCTGAAGAACTGGATGATATCTGCACTGCAATAAGGAATCATGAGGCATTCAAAAGTACGGTGGAATCAAAAACCCCTGAGGGAAATCTTGTTTCAAACTGCCTTTACGATGCAGACAAGTTTCGCTGGGGACCGGATAATTTTACCAGCACACTCTGGGAAATGGTGTCTTATCTTAATCCTCCCTTTCCTGAATTTATCGCCCATTATCCGAAAGGGATGGAGAGCCTTTATAGAATCAGGGACTCTTTTCGGACCACAACAGGAAAGAAATATGGACCAGGATTCATCGATATCGGAATTACCATAGGAAAAGAACTTTTCAATATAATCAAGTCAGACTACGCTCACTTGATATGACATCAGGAGATGAAACAAAGGAAGGGGGAACGGAAGGCGCTTCAATCCTTCTTTAAACCCCTGCTGAATATCTCGAAAGCGATCTCAAGGGTTGGTTTAAGGTAATCTTTTTCATCGTTAATTATTTTCTTGCTCGATTCCCAGAGAATGACCCCGGAAAACAATGCCCAGAAAATATCGGCAAGTGCAACCGGATGTTTTTTGATAAATATTCCTTTTGCCGCGCCATCTTCAAAAATATCAGCTATTGTACCGAGCGATTTGCGCGAAAGATCTTTTATTTGCGCCAGAAGCTGGGGAGATAAATTTTTTAATGTTTCGCTCGATTGAAGCTGGAACATGTTTATTATTATCAAAGGGTCAAACGCATACACATCATACATTGCCTCAATCAGGAGTTTCATCTTATCTTCAGGCCCCAGGTCCTTTTCCCTGTTAACATGTTCAATACGGATAAGAAGGTACTGGAGTATTCTTATAGATAATGAGGCGT
>JAHJQU010000250.1 GCA_018819005.1 Pseudomonadota bacterium
GACTCTGTTGAATTTGACATGAGCGTTGTTGAACCCTGTATCGCAGGCCCGAACAGACCCCAGGAACGAATACCTCTTTATAAGGTGAAGGAGGTATTCAGAGAGGCTGCAATAGAAGCTTGTAAAATTGATGAGAAACCGGGTCAAAATTCTCTTAATGATAACAGCAGGTGGGAACAGGAAGGCGGCTTTGCAGATAAGCAAGATGCCGAGTCTGAAACTGGAATATGTCATGATGTCAGCAACAATCAAATTAATGTCGATATTGATCAAGTTTCAGGGAAGTTAGACCACGGAGCAATCGTAATAGCCGCCATAACAAGCTGCACAAATACCTCCAACCCTTCAGTCCTTATTGGAGCAGGTCTTCTGGCAAAAAAAGCTCTTTCTCTTGGCCTCTCGGTTAAGCCCTGGGTTAAAACGAGTTTTGCTCCCGGTTCGAAAGTAGCCTCTCGTTATCTTGAAAAGTCCGGGCTGCTGAATTATCTGAAGGGACTTAAATTCCATATTGTTGCATATGGATGCGCCACCTGCATAGGGAACAGCGGTCTCCTGAACGAGTCGGTCGCAAATGTTATAAATGAAAACGGTCTTGTTGTAGCTTCAGTATTAAGCGGAAATCGCAACTTTGAAGGAAGAATTTCACCCCTTACGCGTGCAAACTTTCTCGCTTCTCCTCCGCTTGTGGTCGCATATGCAATAGCAGGAAAAATCGATATCGATTTTAAGACCGAGCCTATCGGACACGACAGTGACGGGAAACCGGTCTTTCTTGGTGATATATGGCCATCTTCGGAAGAAATCAGGACAGCTCTCGAAACTCTTTTGATTCCTGAGATGTTTGAAAATGAATATTCGACTCTGTTCGAAGGCTCTGAACAATGGAAAGCTCTTCCAGTACCTGAAAGCTCTCTCTTTCAATGGGCCCCCGGGTCAACATACATAAAAAATCCGCCGTTTTTTGACGAAATAACAATAAGTGTTCCGAAACCGAAAGAGATCAAACATGCAAGAGCGCTCGCTTTGCTTGGTAATTCGGTTACAACAGATCATATATCTCCGGCCGGTTCTATTCCGACTGACAGCCCGGCCGGAGCCTATCTTATAAGCAAAGGGCTGGCTCCAGATGAATTTAATTCATTTGGCTCCCGCCGTGGCAATCACGAAGTAATGATGCGCGGTACCTTCGGCAATATCCGCTTACAAAACAGGCTTGTACCGGACATAATCGGCGGATGGACACTTGTGCTGCCTGAAGGGAAGGTCATGTCAATATATGATGCTTCAATGCACTACAAGAGATCCGATATTCCTCTGATTGTGATTGCCGGCCAGGAGTACGGTACGGGAAGTTCGCGCGACTGGGCTGCAAAAGGAACAGCTCTTCTTGGAGTTAAAGCTGTAATTGCTGAAAGTTTTGAAAGAATCCACAGAAGCAATCTTGTGTGCATGGGTGTTCTGCCGCTCCAGTTTGAAAAAGGCGAGGGGCAGGAAAAACTGAAACTGGACGGAACCGAAGAGTATGATATCACTGGCATTGAAAATGATCTTTATCCTGAAAAAAAGCTTTCGGTTTTGGTCCGGCAGGAAGACGGCATCACAACCCGGTTTTCAGTTATCGCAAGAATCGATTCCCAGGCTGAATTAAACTACTTCATTCACGGAGGAATACTTCCGTATGTTTTGAGAAATTTAAAATAATTAAAACTGAAAAAGCCTCTTACTCTTAAAGGTTCATTTAATCCGAAAAAAGTTAGAGAAAGAGGTTTGTTTGAGATGGATAACTTGGGACTGAAGAGCTTAGCTGACAATACTGGTTAGGGGTTGAAAGTATTATCTCTCAAGCAAACGGAATCAAATCATCTCTGCGGGCAACTTCTTTATTACCTTATAAAAAGCGATTTTACAGCATCACCTTGACTTTATCCGCTTGTTTCCGTATATCATTGTTAAAATTGATATCTTGCATCAATATTGTCCTATAACGCTTGATCCGATAAATGTAAAAGTTATCCTTATTATGAAAACATCCGAAGAAAAAGTAAAGCCGTTCAGACTTGTAAAATATTTCACTTTTTCAAGCCTTATCGTAATATTCATAGGTACAATAGTACTATCCGTTCTTAACACCAACTGGGTCCGAACAACTCAGCTAAAAATGAGCGAGGATTATGCGAAGCTCATTATTGAAAACCTTAATCATCAGATTTTTTTACAATTTATTCTTCCTGTGTCTGTAAAATACGGAAAAATTCAGTTAAGAAATCCGGAACAGTCTCAAATTATGGATAATGTCATAAACAGCGCTCTTCATGGCTATAAAATTGATTCGGTAACCATATACGATTTTAAGAAAAATATGGTTTCGTATAGTTTTGATAAAAGTCTGGTGGGGAAAGAGAATGTTGGCGGACAGGAATATAAGAAAGCTGTTGCCGGTGAGTTATCAATAAAACTCGTACAAAAAGGAAATTTTATTGAAACACTGCTTGGTTTTCCCGCCGAAATTAAAATGGTTACATTCGCTCCGCTGCGCCTCGAAAGAGCACAGCCCGGCACCGAGGGTCCAATAGTGGGTGTTATTGAAGTAGTCGAAAATTTGTCCGATGATTATAAAACGATTTTCAGATTTCAGCTTCTTATTATAGGAACAATAACAGTTGTCATGTGCGGTCTCTTTGTTACTCTTGTTTTTGTAGTCAGAAGAGGGGAAGACATAATCGAAAAGCGAGCGGTAGAGCGTCTGAAGCTTGAAGAACAACTTAGACGCGCCGAACATTTGTCATCTATAGGTGAAATGGTTGCCGGTATTTCTCATGAAATCCGGAATCCCCTCGGAATTATCAGGAGTTCCGGTGAACTTTTAAAGAAAAAAATTGCAACCCTCGATCCGACCAATTCTATTCCTGATATAATAGTTGAAGAGACCGTAAGGCTTAATAATATTATAACCGATTTCCTTGATTTTGCTAGACCCAAGAATCCGGATTTTATGCCTTGTCATATAGAAAACATTCTTGAAAAAAACATCTTTTTTCTCGCTCAGCAATTTAAAGAAAATGGATGTATTGTTGAAACTGTCAAGGCCTCCGATCTCCCGGAAGTATTTGCCGATTCCAATATGTTGTACCAGGCATTTTTAAATATTCTTATTAACAGTATGCAAGCTATGCCTGATGGCGGAAAAATTTCTGTTTCAGTAAGCTCTAATCATGCCGGAATCAATATTATATTTGAAGATGAAGGGAAAGGAATTCCTGAAGATCTTTTGAACAAGATCTGGGATCCCTTTTTTTCAACCAAAGATAAAGGAACCGGTCTTGGTCTTGGAATTGTAAAAAAGATTATTGAAGCTCACAGCGGCATAGTTGAAATTTCAAACAGGCCGGTCCGGGGCGTTCTGGTCCGGGTAAAAATACCTGCAAGGCAGGGGGTATAAACATGGAAACCGTTTTGATAGTTGATGACGAGAAAAACTATCCTCCTATTTTAAGCGCAATACTTGAAGAGGAAGGATATGAAACCCTGACCGCAAATAACGGCATTACTGCTCTTGAAATTCTGCAGAATTCAGATATCGATCTGATGCTGACAGATATGAAAATGCCTCTCATGGATGGAATCGAACTCCTTGAAAGAGTTAAAGCAATAGATCCGGATCTCCCCGTTATAATGATGACAGCCCATGGGACTGTTGAAAAAGCTGTGGAAGCCATGCAGAAAGGAGCTTATAATTATATACTCAAGCCCTTCAATAATGAGAGGCTCATTATTTATGTCAAAAAAGCCATGGCAATGTACAGTGTTGTTAAAGATAACAGGCGACTGCGCAATGTTGTAGAATTACAGTATAACTTTGGAAACCTGATTGGCAAAAGCAGTGCAATGCTAAATGTCTTCGAGACTATCCGCAAGATTTCCCCGTCTTCTGCTACTGTATTAATAGAAGGAGAAAGCGGCACCGGAAAAGAACTTGTTGCAAAATCCATCCACTTCAACAGTCCGAGGCGAGATAAGCCTTTTATAGCCGTAAATTGTTCGGCACTTGCCGAAAATCTTCTTGAAAGCGAGCTGTTCGGCCATGAAAGGGGCTCTTTCACCGGAGCAATTGCAATGAAGAAAGGCAGGTTTGAACTTGCCGATGGCGGCACGCTTTTTTTAGATGAAATATCCGAACTTTCACAAAATCTGCAGGTAAAACTGCTTCGTGTATTGCAGGAAAAAACGTTTGAAAGAGTAGGCGGAGTCAAACCGATTACGGTAGATATCCGCATTGTTACCGCGACAAACAGGCAGTTAAAAGAGGAGGTAAAAGAAGGGCGTTTCAGGGAGGATCTGTTCTATCGCCTGAATGTTCTCAATATTGTCATTCCCCCTTTACGGCAAAGACTTGAAGACATACGCCTGCTTGTTGATCACTTTATCAAAAAATATGCTGCTGAAAGAAAAACAGGGCCTCCCGTATCAGGAGCTGATACCGAAGTTGAAAGGCTTTTGTATGATTACACTTGGCCCGGAAATGTCCGCGAGCTTGAAAGCTATATAGAGAGAGCATTGATACTTTGTGCAGAGGATAAAATCCGTGTATCCGACCTTCCAAGGGAGTTTAAAGATAAGGTTTCAAACACTCTTCATTTCGAAGACATTCCACATGACGCAAAATTATATGAAACTCTCGATCTGATTGAGCAGGCAATAATTACAAGAGCTCTTAAAAAAACCAATTACGTTCAATCGCACGCTGCGGAACTTCTTGGAATCGGGAAAAGCGGCTTGAGTCAGAAGCTGAAAAAGTTCAATGTTGATACGGGTTCAAAATCATAAACAGCGAATATCTTATAACGCACTGATTTGTCATCATATAATAATATAAACTCATCTCAAGATCCCGGTTCAAATTTTTGAACCGGGATATTATTATTATTATCAAGGTGTTATATTAACAGATCAAAAGAAGCCGTTCAAATTATTGAACTTGGCATGAGAAAAACTCTTCGGTGAGGATAAAGTTTTTAGAGAAATTATTATTTTATATATCTTGTAACATCCTTATTATAAAGCCAAATATGGAAATAGGCATGTATAAGAAACATTAATATGTTGTTTTTGGCAAGATATTTGCAGTAACGATACTCAAACCTGATAAGTTTTTCATCTTTCCTCCTTAACGGTCTTCCGAAATATTCGGTTGGCCGTTATTTTTTTTTATAGAACCCGTCACGAACGCTCTTTTGCAATTGGAAGGTAAAAAGAACCGGCAAAGTCAGATACTATCTTCTTATAAGCATCCCTGCTCATCTTCTCGTTTCCCATTTCAGCATAAATTCTTCCAAGATTGAACAAGGCTTCGTCTTTCAGGAAAGTATCAGGTTCTGATACAATCATTTCAAAATACTTTACTGCAGATTGTAAATCATTTTTTCCTTCATAAGCATAACCGAGGTTGCTTAATATGCTGTTTTTTATTGTCTGATCATCACTAAAATCTTGAAGCGCTTGACTGTAAAGATCTATTGCGCTGTCAGTGTCGCCGGCATTAATGGAAAGATTGGCTAATTCTATCCGTGCTATCTTTCCGCCGCGGTTACCGGAATATTTATCAATTATTTTTACAAAATCAATTTTTGCTTCTTTAAAAGCTTTCTCCGGGCCGTTTTTTTTGAGCGAAACTTCATGGTTTTTAATTGTCTTTTCAAGCAGGGCAAAAGCCTGGCCTTCAGATCTGAATGAAAAATAGCTGATTCCGGAAAATATTATTCCGGTTAAAATCAATAACCCGACCGCATACAATAATTGCACTTTATATGTTGCCATTATTTTCAGCAATTTGGCTGAAAAAGTTATAAACTCATCAGGCTCATTCAATAGTTCTTTTCTTGTTACTTTCTTTTTTGCCATTATTCCTCCGGGTACTGTTTAAGCAACGCTTTTATCCTTTGCCAGCCTTCATCAGGAATGTTCGCTCCTACTACCTGGCAAACCTCATAGCCACACGCAGAACCAAGCTCGCCGCATTTTTCAAGGGGATAGCCATTTACTAACCCGAATAAAAATCCGGCCGCCCACAGATCTCCAGCGCCTGTAGTATCAACAGCAAAGCCGCTTCCTTTAGGTTCAACCCTGACCCTTTTTCCCTTTCTGCAAATATAACTTCCACGTTCTCCAAGCTTTAATACCGCTATCTCAGCCCTTTCTGAAAGAGCATCCAGAGCCAGCAATTCATCTGATTGACCTGTAAAGGCAAAGGCTTCGTCTTCATTTGCTATTAATATATCAACATAATCATCAACTATCTTTTCGAGAAAATCTTTTGATTCTTCAACGACTGTAAAACTGGCAAGATCAAGAGAGATAAGAGCGCCGGCAGCTTTTGCTGTGTTCAAGGCTGTAAGTATTAAATCCCTGTTGAATAAAAGATAACCCTCGATATGTACAACTGCAGCGCCTTTGAAACAATCATACGTAATCTCTTCGGGTCTTGTTTCAGACGATGCGCCAAGACAGGTAAACATTGAGCGCTGCGCGTCAGGAGTTATTATTGAGAGGACTCTTCCGGTGGGAGAAGAAGATGTAAATAACAATGGTTCAACATTATTTTCTCTTAAAGCATTTTCAAAAAATTTTCCTAATTCATCTTTCCCCAGTTTTCCGACAAAACGTGCAGCACCACCAAGTTTACCTATTCCAACCATAGTGTTACATGCAGAACCACCCGGAACAATTCTGGTATTTATTGTTGCCATGGATAACGTGTTTTCAATAACATTGTCTGCAACAAGCGTCATGCCGCCTTTTCTGGCACCCAATTTATTTAAGAATTCGTCGTTTTCAAGGGCCAGTATATCAACCAAGGCCGAACCAATACCAACTATCAGTTTTTTATCATAATTTCTATTTGAACTACCGGCCATTCATCTTTTCCTGTGACATACAATCAATATCTGGGCCAAATATCAAGAAACAGCCCGAAATGGTTTTTTTGAAGAAACAAGGGATTTATCTCTCAAGAATAGACACTTCACAGAATCCTTCAAGAGCTTTTTTAAATTTTACAGCATCGTTTACTGATCCCACTATTGAACCATAGTGCATCGGTATGGCTGCTTTCGGTTTGATTCGTTTTACTGCTTCAACAGCTTCATCTGAAGTCATTACATAGGTTCCGGAAACAGGCAGAAGCGCTATATCAACAGGGAAAGAGCCCATTTCAGATATCAAATCAGTATCACCCGCGTGGTATATTTTTTCGTTTTCTATTGTAATAACAAAACCCAGCCAGTTATTTGTTTTTGGATGAAAGGCCTTATTGGTGTTATATGCAGGGACAACTTCAATTTCAATTCCGGAAACAGACAAATTATCACCGGGTTTAACTACACGCACATCTCCGGAAAGGCTTTTGGCAGACTCTTTCTCCGTAAAAAAGATGGTCGATGGAGTTCTTATTTTATTAATATCCGGGACTGAACAGTGATCATAATGGGAATGAGTTATAAGAATTATATCCGCTTTGTCATAATCAACTATTTCATAAGGGTCTATGCAAATAACCTTTTGATTTGCCTTTATTAAAAAACCAGCATGCCCCAGCCATTTGATATTATTAAGAATTTTCCATTCCATCTTTATCCCTCCGTACTGTCAATTAACTATAATTGATAGAGAGACCTTTGCATAATATCTGATCTATTGTCATATCGGGATATTGGTGCGCATGCAATCCGTATTAATCTGAACAAACCCTTCGTAACCGGTCCGCTGAGGCGGACATCCATTAAATCTGTGCAGCCCCAGAGGATTTATTCCCACGAA
>JAHJQU010000251.1 GCA_018819005.1 Pseudomonadota bacterium
AAAAATGAAACCAGAGGTCAGAATAATCGGGGCCATCCCAATTGTTGAGAACATGCCTTCGGGCGATGCTGCAAGGCCGGGAGATATTGTTACAGGCTATGATGGAAAAACAATTGAAATCAACAATACGGATGCCGAAGGACGGCTTATTCTCGCCGATGCCATCTCTTACGTTATAAAAGAATACAGGCCGGATATATTGATAGATGTGGCAACCTTAACAGGAGCATGTGTTGTTGCGCTTGGAGAAAGGATCGCAGGGCTGTTTTCCCCCGACGATGAGCTGGCGGAGAAAATAATTGAATCCGCAAAAAAGACCGGTGAACGCTGCTGGCGTATGCCCCTTCCTGAAGATTACAGGGAATTATTGAAAAGCGAATTTGCCGATATAAGCAACATGAGCAGCTCAAAATGGGGGGGAGCCATAACCGCGGCTTTATTCCTCTCCGAATTCATAAAAGATACGAGGTGGGCCCACATCGACATTGCAGGCCCCGCATATATAAAGAAAGAGACGGACTATTGCGGAGCCGGCGGAACCGGGTTCGGCGTGCGCCTTCTGTGCGACCTTATTCAAAAACTTTAAAAATTCATAAGACATATTGTTATCTGGAGATTTTATGCTGCAGCCGACTGAATGGAAAGTAGTCCTGATAGATGACGAACAGGATATAAGGGATGTCGTATCCCTGACCCTTCAGGATGCCGGATATGAGGTATTTACAGCCGAGGACGGTAAAACCGGGTTGAATTTATGCATAGAAAAAAACCCTCAAATAGTCATAACCGATATCAGAATGCCCGGCATGGACGGGCTCAAGGTACTGGAAATTCTGAAGGATAAATCCCCGGACATTGAAGTGATTGTTGTAACTGCTTTCGGGGAGATTGATTTTGCAATCCGCGCTCTTCACCTCGATGCGTCTGATTTCATTAACAAACCCATCAATGACGAAGCGCTTCATCTTGCCATGAAACGTGCCTGCAGGCGTTATACTTCCAGAAAACAGATAAAGGATTACACGGCCCTGCTTGAAAAAGAAAAGGCCGACACCGCCCAGGAGCTCATGCGGACGATCTCTTTTAAAACCAATTTGATAGAAAGCTCAATGGACGGCATACTGGGATGTGATGAACGGGGTGATCTGGTAATATTCAACAAGGGCATGGAACAGATGCTCGGTTTTTCAAAAGGTGAGGCTCTTCACAGAATGAGCTTTGAACAGTTTTTTCAGCCCGGAGAAGCAATCCGTCTGAAAAAAGAGCTGGCAGGCGATAAATACGGCGGAAAAGACAGGATTTCTTTCTTTGAAACAACGCTCCTCGGATCGGCCGGACGAAAGATTCCTGTTCAGGTATCCGCCATTTCGCTTTTTGAGAATGGAAAAGAGAACGGACTGGTCTGCTTTTTCCGGGATCTTCGTGAAATCCGTAAGCTTGAAAGGGAAGTTGAAGACCAGGCGCGCATCCTTCATCAGGACAAGATGATGGCACTCGGAAAACTTGCGGCAAGCATGGTTCATGAAATCAACAATCCCCTTTCCGGAATCCTGAACTACAGCAGGCTTATGATCCGTATTTTAAACCGTGGTACCCCGACAGGGGAACATCTGCAGAAATTCCAGCGTTATCTTGAACTGATTGAAAGCGAAACCGACAGGTGCTCACAAATCGTATCGAGCCTTCTGACCTTTTCCCGCAAATCTCCGCCTTCTTTCGGAGAGGTTCGGACGGACGAACTCCTGCACCGGTGCATCATTCTCAGCCAACACAAGCTTGAAATGAACAATATAAGGTTCAGCAGCCATATCAGCGCCGACATACCGCCTGTCAGGGGTGATTTCAACCACCTTCAGCAATGCGTTATAAACCTTATCTTCAATGCAATTGACGCCATGCCTGAAGGCGGAACCCTGACCTTCTCAACCTCTTATGATAAGTCAAGCAAAACCGTCATAATCTCTGTAAAGGATACCGGTACAGGGATCCCTGAAGAGAATATTCCCAGAATATTCGAACCCTTTTTTACTACCAAGAACAGGGAATATGGGGTCGGACTCGGCCTTTCAACAGTCTACGGCATTATGGAAAGACACAACGGCAGGGTGAAAGTTGAAAGCCGTGCCGGTGAGGGAAGCACCTTCAGCCTTGAACTTCCCTCTGTTACAGGATAAGATAATTATTTTAATTTCCATCATACGCAATTGCAGCGGGGAACAAGCATGGAAAAACTTCCTCTCCTAGGAAAAGAGTACGTTTTATGCGACCAGTGGCTACTCGCCGAAAGGGAGAGGCGGGCTGAGGGGTGAGGAGTGAGGAGTGAAGGAGGAGGCGTGAGATGTTAGGTGTGAGCATGAAGCGGAAACATCATGAGTTACGGGCTTGGCAGGAGGCAATGGGTCTTGTCAAGGAT
>JAHJQU010000252.1 GCA_018819005.1 Pseudomonadota bacterium
AAAAATTCCGCGACATCAAATGTCAGACTCAAAAGCGCGGGTATCAGAAATATCGTAAATACAGTTGAAACAAGCAGTCCCCCGGCAAATACGCCTCCAAGCCCTCTGTAAAATTCGGAGCCCGCTCCAGGAGCAAACACAAGCGGGAGCAATCCGCATATTGTCGTTATGCTGCTCATGTACACCGGGCGAATGCGCGTCCTGACCGATTCAACTATGGCATCCGTTGCCGACATTCCTGAATTCCTCATGTTATTCAAAGACTGGTGAACAATTAAAATGGCATTGTTCACCACCACACCCACAAGTATCACAAAACCGAGCATCGTGATTATGTCAAGCGGCTGTGTAATAAGAAAAACATTCACCATATAAAGACCTATAAAACCACCTACCGCTGCGAGCGGCACAGTAAACAGAATAATAAAAGGATAGAAAAAATTTTCAAAGAGGGCCGCCATAAGCAGGTAACATATAATAATGGCAAGAATGAAGTTCAAGAAAAGGGCCTTCCTTGTGCGGGTCAGGTCATCCGCCGTTCCTCCAAGATTAATGGTATAGAGGTTTGAAAGCTGTCCCGATGCTTTAATAGGCTCAACCACCTTCTCCCTTACCATGTCCATTGCGGCTTCAAGAGGCATTTCCAGGGGCGGGATAATTTGAATAGTAATAGCCCTCTCAGAATCTATATGGTTAATCTGGGTCGGTCCCTCTTCAAGGCTTATTTCAGCAACAGAACCCAAAGTAACTTTTTCTCCGGACGGCGATAAAACCGGCAGGCCTACCATATCTTGAATCCGCCCTATCATATCCGGCCGGTTTTTGACTACAAGATCAATTTCATCCCCGTAAAGCTGATATTTGCTTGCAACTACACCGTCAACCATGGAGCTTACAGTCAATCCCAGATCGGATGTCGTCATGCCAAGGCGGGTCAAACGGTCGCGGTTTGGAACAATCTGCATCTCTGGATTTCCAAGGTCAAGGCCCGGAATCGGGCGTATCTGGGCTCCCGGAATCATCTGTGCGGTTGCTCCGAATATCTGCCTTCCTATGTTTATCAGGTTGTTAAGATCAGGGCCTTTTATTTCCACTTCAATTGAACGCCCTTTCCCGATTCCCCGTGAGAAAATACTCGGCTGCTGGACAATTGCAATCATGCCTGGAATTTTTCTGAGCACCCCATAGATATAAGGAAGCAGTTCCCTTGTTCTCTCCTGATACTTCGAAATAACTCCCATAAAAACCTGCTGCCCCCATGCCACATAAAAGAAATTCTTTACAGGTGGTATGCTAAGCTTTTCAGCCGTTTCACTCTTTTTATCGTGCTCAATAAGGGGCAATATGTCTTTTTCAACAGTTTTTGCTATACCCTCAAGCTCTCCCAAATTATATCCCGGCGGAGGAAGAAGAATTCCAAATAGCATTTCCCGATTTCCTTCAGGAAGATATTCCGTCTTTGGAAGAAGGACAAGCGATATTCCCACGGCCAAAAAAACCATCACAGCAACAACAATTATTTTAGTTGCGATGCTTCCGCACATGCGTCTGACAAACCAGGTAAAAGCATCGATGATTTTGCCGGCAAGAGCAGAGAGACTCAATTTTTTTCCATTAAAACGACTGCCGGGCTTAACATCTCCTAAAATCAGGGCGGAAAGTGAAGGAATAACGGTTATTGAAACAATCAGACTCAGGGAAACGGCGCCGCTTATCGCAATCGCAATATCACGGAAAAGCTGCCCTGCCTCCTCCTCAACGAAAACGATCGGCAAAAACACCGAGATAGTTGTCAGCGTGCTCGCAAGAACCGCCCCCCAGACCTCAACAGTTCCGTCATAGGCCGCCTGAATGCGTCCTTTCCCCATCTCCTTGTGGCGGAATATATTCTCAAAAACCACTATCGCGTTGTCAACAAGCATTCCGACGGCAAAGCTTATGCCTGCGAGACTGACAACGTTTATATTACGCCCCATCAGCGTCATGATGATAAATGTGCCTATGGCGCTGATCGGTATTGCAACGGCAACGATAAGGGTGCTGGCAAAGTTTCTCAAAAATAACATAAGAACTATTACAGCAAGGCTTCCGCCCAGGTATATATTGTTTTTGACCAGTTTAATCGCACTGTAAATATAATTTGTTTCATCGTAAACCTGTTCCACTTTCACTTTTCTGTCTTTCAATATGCCGCTGTTAAGTTCCGCCAGAGCCTCTCTGATTCTGTTCATGACTACAAGCACATTTGTTCCAGGCTCTCTTACTGCATTCATCACAATAGTAGTAACACCTTCATGCCTTACAACAACTTGTTTTTCTTGATAGCCGAGGGTAACGCTTGCAACATCACCGACTGAAACAGGAGCGCCATTTATCCTTTTTATTATAACCCTGCGGACATCTTCTTCGCTGATATATTTCCCGACAGTCCTTGCAATATAGCGTCTTTTGCCTTCATCAAAATCTCCGGCGCTTATGTTCCTGTTTTCAATGTCAATGGCACGAATAAGTTCGGGAACGGTTACGCTTCGTGAAGCAAGAGCCTCCGGGTCCACAACTACCTGAAGCTCCCGCTCCTGTCCTCCATAAATGTTGACCGAAGCGACACCCGGTATCCTTTCAAGTCTGGGCTTTACATGCTTGTCAAAATAATCATATTCCTGGGAAAGGATTCCCTCATATCCTTCAAGCGAACTTACTATCATCCATGCAATCGCACTTTCGTGCCTGCCGCCCGATTTAATAAGCGGCTTTTCCACGTCAGACGGATATTTCTTTACCTGGTCAAGTTTGTTGGAAACCCTGAGGAGCGCATCATCGGTTTTCGTACCTATCTCGAACATCAGGTTGATATAAGCGATCCCGTCCCGGCTCTCACTTGTTATCTCAACAAGACCTTCAAGGTTTTTCAACTCCTCTTCCTGGACATCAATTATTTCCCGTTCTATTTCAAGTGGACTGGCACCGCGCCATCTGGTCTCAACTGAAATCTCGGGAAGATCAACATTGGGAGTAAGCTGAATCGGTATCCTGTAAACTGAAATCAGTCCGAACAACACTACGAGTATTACTCCCACAGTCACTGTAACGGGTTTTTTAATTGAAGTTTCGATCAGTTTCATTCAGTCACCATAACCGGCTGCCCGGGTCTCAGCCGCTCATTTCCCCTGATTACAACCTTATCTCCCGGTTTCAGGTCTCCTTCAACAGCCGCATTTCCGTCATAATATCCAAGAACTTTCACCATGACGGGGAGCGCCTTCCCGTCTCTTACCGTAAAAACAATCCTGTTATCACCGGCCGGAACTACGGCATCTTTTTGCACAAGAAGCGCGTTTTTACCGCCGTCAAGAGAAAAAAGCACGGCTGCTTCCATCCCGCTTTTTATCTTCATACCGGGATTGGAGATGAATATCCTGACCGGATAGGTTCTCGAACCGCTATCGCCACTTGGAAGAATCGCCTGAATTTTTCCGGCAAACTGCTTCCCGGGAAGGCTTTTTATTGAAACCTTCACATCGCTTCCGGGTGAAAGCAGAACCGCGTATCTTTCAGGCACATCAACATTAATTTTTATCCGGCTCAGATCAACGAGGGTAACAACAGGCCCTCCTGCATTAACCCATTCGCCTACCTCTGTATGCTCCTTTGCTACAAAACCGGAAATGGGAGCAAAAACCTGTTTGCGCTTAAGCTCATACAAAAGGCGTTCGATATCCGCTTCGCTCCGTTTAAGCTCCTGAGTAAGCGCATTGTAATTATACAGAATCTCGTCATATTTATTTGAAGCTATGCTGTTTGTCTCTTTCAGCTTCGTAAAACGTCCGAGCTCTTTTTCCGCATAGAGAAGGCTCTCCTTAATCTTTTCTCTCTGGGCTTCTGCTCCTTTAATCCTGAGATTCGTTTCTTCGGAGCTCAATTTTACAATCAATTGCCCTTTTTTCACAAATTCACCTTCTTTTGCCGGAAAATATTCCACGATTCCCGAAACCTCTGAAGCTACAGTGCTTTCAGCAACCGCCTCGGCTGTTCCAATAAGTGATATCTGCTCGTAAACCATTTTTTTTTCAACATCAGCAACTCTAACCGGTGTAATCTGCTGATCAGGTTTTTTACCTTCATTTCCGGGAGTTCCTGCTGAGGAAGTTGTAATAAAACCCGGATTAATAATAGCCAAAAAGAGCGTAAAAACAGCCGGGAAGAAAAATCCGCGATAAACCTTAAACATATATCACCTCATTATAAGACTTAACAAAAAAACGGTTAAAACCAGGCGGAACCAAGAAAAATATAAATTTTATCAAATCATTAATTTTTTAATTTATATTTACAAATCGAACTCGTCAAGGACTTAGCTGAAAATAGCTAAAAATATTTGGTTTATCTCTCAATTGGTTGGGAAATAACTGCTTTTTTTTAATCGACAAAGGCGCATATGGATGATAATTAATATAATTATCAGGACAATCCGGGATAGACGGAGAGAGATTTGTATAACCTGTGATTAAAGGGTCGACATAGGGAGATTCCTGTGCTTCATTTTACTAAAGACGCTGTAACCGCCCGCTTCATCTCCCC
>JAHJQU010000253.1 GCA_018819005.1 Pseudomonadota bacterium
GCGGCAGGTTTCTGAACAGAAATTGCGGCCGCAGGAACCTGATGCATGTAGCTTATAACCGGCGCCCCTCCAACCTCCTCAACACCAACTTCATAATAGTCGCCATCCACAAAGACATTGAAATTACGGAGTCTGTCACCCTTTGCAGGGGCCTCTTTCTTTTCAGCCTTTTCAACAAGCTTGCCTGCCTTCGCCTTTGCAATCATCTCCTGCTCGGCTTTTACCTGCTCAAGAGTTCTGGGTTTAACCTCAGCAGGCGGTTCTTCTTTGCCGTATTTCCATTTTAAAAACTTTTTCCCGGTAACAGGATAAAGCGCATAAATGAGCACGTCATCGATATCGACGGCAAGACCCTTCACGTCTTCTTTTGCCTTTTCCAGTTCAGGCTCTATAACCTCACCAGGCCTGCATGTGATCGGTTTTTCTCCGCGCGGATATCCTTTGAGAGCCTTCTCCTGCAGCTCGGGATTGATGGGAACCGCTGTTTTCCCGTAAAGGCCGTAGCACAGATCTTTAACCTGGGCTGTAATCATTTTGTACCTGTCTTTTTCATCACCGAAAAGGACATTGTTAACCGTCTGGATTCCCACTATCTGGCTGGTAGGTGTAACAAGAGGAATCTGTCCCAAATCCTTCCTGACCTTCGGAAGCTCCGCATAAACCTCGTTTATCTTGTCAAGGGCATCCATCTCTTTAAGCTGGTTAACAAGATTGGAAAGCATGCCGCCCGGAGTCTGGTGCAGAAGAACATTTATATCTATGATTGAAACCTTCGAATCATCAAGAAGATGCTTGTACTTGGGAAGAATATCTCTTTCAAGAACTTCGTTTATGGCTGCAAGCTGCCTGATATCAAAGCCGGTATCCCTGTTTGTGCCCAGAAGCGCCATAACAAGCGGCTCGATTGCAGGATGAGAAGTCCTGTAAGCATAAGGTGTCATGCAGGTGTCTATTATATCCACTCCGGCTTCAATAGCTTTTAAATGAGACATCGATGCCATGCCTGAAGTAAAATGGCTGTGAAGATGGATAGGAACTTTTACAGCCGCTTTTAATGCCTTTACCAGGTCATACGCATCATAAGGAGCTATAAGTCCTGCCATATCTTTAATGCATATGCTGTCCGCACCCATCTTTTCAAGTTCTTTGGCTTTATTGACGTAATACTCAAGAGTATATACATCTCCGCCCATCCTCGGTTCTGTAAGAGAATAGCACATGCAACCCTGGAAATGCTTCCCGCAGCTTTTTATGACAGGGACAACAGTTTCAAAATTACGGTAGTCATTTAAAGCATCGAATGTTCTGAAAATATCCATACCGTTTGCTGCAGCCCTTTCGACAAATGCCCGGACAACATCATCGGCATAATTTCTGTAACCGACAAGGTTCTGCGCCCTTAGAAGCATGGAGAAAGGAGTCTTTTTAACATAACTTTTCAATGTCCTGATTCTTTCCCATGGATCTTCATTCAAGAACCGGTGCATGGTGTCGAAAGTTGCACCACCCCAAGTTTCCATTGCCCAGAACCCGACTTCATCCATCATCTCCGCAACAGGAATCATATCTTCAGTCCGTCCTCTTGTGGCAAAAAGGGACTGGTGACCGTCACGCAATGTCAGGTCTTCTATCATTACAGGATTTTTCGCTTTCGGCCTCTCTTTGCTGTAGTCCATAGGTGCTTTTTTTACTTTATCGTGATCGCTCATGTTTCAGTTCTCCTCTCAAATATGTTTACGAGTCTTTTCATAATACGCTCGCTGTATAGTCGTTTTCCGGTTTCGGGTCCCTGGTCACCTGCTCGCACCTTTCCCCTCACGTCTCTTGCCTATTGCCTGCCCCTAATAAAAGCCTTCAACTGCATCAGGTTTCGCGTCTGCATGACAGCCTGCCTCCCGCTTACACCCCAGATATTAAATGGCGGGAGAGGGGCAGCCTGGACTCCGCCTGAAGCGGATTGTCCGGTCTGCAAAGCGCCCTGATTCATCATCAAACTTTCTTCTTCAGTTCGGATATAATTCATTACAGCCGAAGATATAGCTGCCGCTATTTTTGCTTTTTTATCCATAATCATTATTCCTTATAATTTCCCGGCGGTTTGCCTGCGCTCCCATACCCCGACATGACTGATATTAGTCTTTGAAGATCCCCGCAGCACAAAATCGCTTTATACCGGAATATTCCCGTGTTTCTTAGGAGGCCTTATCTCGCGTTTGCTGCACATAACCTCAAGAGTCTCTATCAGACGCGGCCTTGTACTGCTTGGCACTATAACGGCATCTATATAGCCCCTTCTTGCAGCACAGTAGGGATTTGAAAAAAGGTCCTCGTATTCCTTAATCTTTTCTTTCCGCTTTCCCGCAGAATCCTTAGCATCATTGATTTCCTTGCGGTGAATTATATTGGCCGCCCCTGCTGCGCCCATAACCGCAATTTCAGCCGACGGCCACGCAAAAGCCATATCGGCCCCGAGATCCCTTGAGCACATTGCGAGATAAGATCCGCCGTAATCTTTGCGGGTTACAAGAAGCATCTTCGGGACTGTTGCTTCTGAATAGCACCACAGAAGCTTTGCTCCATGACGTATTATCCCGCCCCACTCCTGGTCGCTTCCGGGAAGATAACCGGGAACATCCGCAATGGTAAGAAGCGGGATGTTGAATGAATCGCAGAATCTGATAAATCTTGTTGCTTTGTCGGACGCGTTAATATCAAGGCATCCGGCCTTTACCTTCGGCTGGTTGGCTATGATTCCGATTGTCCTGCCGTTCAGCCTTGCAAAACATACTATTATATTCTGGGCAAAATATTCATGAGGCTCAAAGAACTCTCCGTTATCGACTATCGCCCGGATAACCTCCTTAATATCATATGACTGGTTCGGGCTGTCAGGAATTATATCATCCAGCAGAGGAGCGGTACGGGCAGGATCATCGCCGGTCGGGATCACGGGAGGATCCTCCATGTTGTTGGAAGGAAGATAGGAAAGGAGTTTTTTGATGTTTATAATTGCATCCTCATCGCTTTCACACGCAAACTGGGCAACTCCGCTCTTTTCATTATGGGTCATTGCTCCGCCAAGATCTTCAAATGATATCTCTTCACCCGTAACAGATTTGATAACCTCAGGCCCTGTAATAAACATGTAACTGCTGTTTTTTACCATAAATACCCAGTCTGTCATTGCAGGCGAATAAACCGCACCTCCTGCGGTCGGCCCCATTATCGCCGATATCTGGGGTATAACACCGGATGCGAGAGAGTTCCGGTAAAAAATCTGGCCGTATCCGGAAAGAGCATCGACACCTTCTTGTATTCTCGCGCCTCCCGAATCATTTATCCCTATAAAGGGAACCCCGGCTTTTAACGCAAGATCCATGACCTTGCAGATTTTCTTTGAATGCATTTCGCCAAGACTGCCGGCCCTTGATGTAAAATCCTGGGAAAATGCAAATGCCGGCCTTTTATCAATCAGGCCATGCCCCGTGATCACTCCGTCTGAAGGGATTTCAACCTTATCCATGTCAAAATTAACGCACCGGTGGGTGACAAACATGTCTATTTCACGGAAAGTACCCGGATCAAATAATAAATCAAGCCGCTCCCGGGCGGTGAGGCGCCCTTTTTCCCGGTGTTTGGCAACAGCCTTTTCGCCGCCCATCTTGAGAACTTTTGCTTCGCGCTCTTTAAGATCCTTAATTTTATCTTTTACAATACCCATAACAAAGTTCCTTTCATATGGTACTTGGTTTCTGGTTTATAATTGCTGGTCTCTTCAATCTTTTCCCGAGACTATCCTTTTACTTGCAATTTCTGTCAAGAAAAAAAAGCAGTTCGCAGGCTGCAACCGTCGGCGTTTTCATCCCTTTTTCAACATCCCGTGTAATTTTTGAAAGAAGCCTTTTTACATCGGAATTGCTGAAAAATATATCCTTAAGCCCTTCTTCCACAATAGACCACATCCAGTTTACAGACTGTTTTTTCCTGTTTATATCAAGTTCTCCGCTCTTTACCATTTTATCC
>JAHJQU010000031.1 GCA_018819005.1 Pseudomonadota bacterium
AAACGGGACGATCTTCTGGGCCTGGCGGGTGGCGGCAACAAAACCCGCAAGCTTGAGTTTGTGGTTGCCGATGCCCTCCAAAAAGGCAGCGATACGCTGATTACCTGCGGGGCAGTCCAATCCAACCACTGTCGCCTGACTTTGGCAGCGGCCGTTAAAGAAGGGCTTGAATGTCATCTGGTATTGGAAGAGCGGGTGGCCGGTTCTTATAATGCAAAGGCCAGCGGTAATAATTTTCTGTTTCATCTGATGGGAGTGGCCAGCATAAAAGTGGTGCCAGGCGGCAGCGATATGCTGGCCGCCATGCAGAATGTTGCTGACGAACTACGAACCAAAGGCAAAAAGCCATTCATCATCCCTGGCGGAGCTTCTAACGAGATCGGCGCTTTGGGTTACGTCGCCTGCGCCCAGGAAATCCTGACCCAATCCTTTGAAGAGGGCTTGTGCTTCGATCATGTAGTGTGCGCCAGCGGCAGCGCCGGGACCCATGCCGGTTTGGTAACCGGTTTATCCGGCAGCAACAGCCGGTTGCCGGTTGTGGGGATCAATGTTTCCAGACCCAAGGA
This sequence comes from Pseudomonadota bacterium, assembly GCA_018819005.1. Classification (GTDB taxonomy): domain Bacteria; phylum Desulfobacterota; class Desulfobacteria; order Desulfobacterales; family RPRI01; genus RPRI01. The sequence continues at coordinate 567 of JAHJQU010000031.1, forward strand.
GATACAGGAAGACCTTGTTTTTTCACTTGTAAAAAAGACCGCCGACTTTTTAGGAATTCAGCAGACCATACCCCGGGAAGCGGTCCTTTGTTTCAGTGATTATGTGGGGCCTGGATACTCACTGCCTTCAGCTGCCATGGTGGAGGCTGTCAAACTAGTAGCACGGACCGAGGCTATTTTAATGGACCCAGTGTACACAGGCAAGGCCATGGCCGGTATGATTGACCTCGTCCGGAAAGGCTACTTCAGTCCGGCCGAAAAACTGCTATTTGTTCACACCGGGGGATCGCCGGGACTTTACGCCTATCTTGATACCTTTTGGAATGACATGCAAGATTAGGTCTCGATTCCTTAAAAAATGGTAAATATTTTGTTAACCGGTTTTTCTGTTTTTGCAGCCCCGCCGGATAACTTCACGGCTACTATGGTCTATTCGGGAATGGAAATGCCCATGGCAAAAATGGGAATTAGGAGCCGTGTAGAAAACCCGTGCATCAAATACAATGCGGTCTTTTTACCGGAAGAGCAAACCCGAAGAAAAGCCCAAAGCAACAATCTGGGAGGCGCAGGATCTCAAAGATTTCACTATTCAAACCGAATTTACAGTCCCGGCTAACCCTAAACATCAGAGATCCGGGGGTAAGATGATCATGAATTTCAAAGATATCAGGATAGGTGCGGCAACAGCCTCCATGTTCGCAGTGCCGGGGGATTACAGGAAAGTAAGCAGCGTCCAGGAAGTGATGGGTGTTGGTGGTATGGGGACTATTGATGAAATGATGAAAAAAATACGGAAGGGACAGCGGCCGCCAAAGCCATGACCGACATCATTCTGCGTACCATAAACCTGACAAAGCGCTACAAAAACAGATTGGCAGTTGATCATCTGAACATCGAGGTCAGACAGGGTGAAATCTTCGGCTTTCTCGGTCCCAATGGTGCGGGAAAAAGCACAACTATCCGCATGATTCTGCATCTCATATTTCCCACTGAAGGAGATGTGGAAATTTTCGGGGCATCCCTGAAAGAGACCAGACACAGAGCTTTGGGAAATGTGGGCGCTGTTGTAGAAAAGCCGGCGTTTTATGGTCACCTGTCTGCATTGCGCAACATGGAAATTCTGGGGGGACTGCAAAAGCCGGTGACCCGACGCAGAATCATGAAATATCTGGATCGGGTCGGGCTTGCAGACAGGGCCGACGACCCGGTTAAAACATATTCCCACGGTATGAACCAGCGTCTTGGACTTGCCCTGATCCTGCTGAAAGAACCGCAGCTCATCATCCTTGATGAACCAACTACCGGCCTTGATCCGCAGGGAATGAAAGAGGTGCGGGAGCTTATACTGGAATTATCCCGCGAACGGGGGGTAACTGTCTTATTATCCTCCCACCTGTTGTATGAGGTGGAGATGATTGCAACCAAAATGGCCATAATTCATCATGGCAGGCTCCGTGTGGAGGGCAGCGTCCACGATCTGCTGAAAAAGGGACCATCTGAAGTGCTGATTAAAACAGACCGTCCTGCTGAAGCCATGCAATTTCTTAAAACAAATGAGTCTTATGGGTCCGCGAGAATCCACAGTGACGGCATCAAAGTCGAGCTGGATCAGGATCGCATCCCGGAGCTTAACAGGCATCTGGTGAATGCCGGCTTCAATGTTAACGCCCTGGTGCCGCAGCGTACACTTGAGACCTATTTTCTTAACCTGATCGAGGGACGCGAGGCATAATGGCTTTTTTTATAAAAGATGAGAGGGCAGACAACACATGATTCGTCTGATATGGTTTGAGATGATTAAGACCTTTACCCGATGGCGAACATATATCGGTTTTATCGCCTTTGCCATCATCGTCCCCATGGTAGTGACCGGACTGAAACTGGGCGGGCAGAATTCTTTTAAAAGGAGTTTGCTTTCCCTCCTCCAGAATGACTTCATCATCGGCGGCAACGTACTCAACGGGTGGTTTTTCGGCTTCTTCTTCATGGGCGCCCTCTGGGTGCATGTGCCTATCGTTTTGACCATCGTTGCCGGAGACCAGATCGCCGGTGAAGGTAATGCAGGTACTTTTCGTTTTCTGCTCACGCACTCGGTTTCAAGAACCAGAATCATCGCGGCCAAGTTTATCGTCACGCTTATTTATACAGCCGTTATGGTACTTTTCATCGGTGGACTGACTATAGGCCTCTCCCTTTGGGCTTTCGGCGGCGGCGATTTGCTTGTCATCCGCAAGGGCATCCTCGTCATTCAGGAAGCCCGGCTCCCATATCTCTTTCTAATGGCCTATGGGTTGGCCACCCTTTCGATGTTTGTCGTCTCCTCGCTCTGTTTTCTCTTCTCTGCTTTCACAGACAATTCGATCGGACCCATAATTGCAACAATGGCCGTCATCATTGTAAGTATTATTATAATATCTTTGCCGTTCGAGCTATTCCAGGCTATCCGTCCCTATCTCTTTGTCAACTATTTTGATGCCTGGCAAAAAGTTTTCGATGATCCGGTTCCCTGGAATATTATCCGGATGGACATCTCCATCCTTACCGGCTTCATGATCACTTTTTTTCTCACGGCAGTTGTCTATTTTTCCAGAAAGGATATTCTTTCGTAAATGAGAGGCATCATTAAGGTTAAATCATCATTTATTATTATTGTATTGATTGTTTTCATTTCAATGCCGGGGTTGGCTCAGGAAAGATCAGAAGCAAAACAGGAACCCAGTCCCATGCAGGTCTTCGAAGCGATCATAAGACCATACCAGAACCTGAGCGATTACACCGTAAAAATACAAGCTGAAGTAATGATACCGGGTTTCAGGATACCCGGCTTTGCGGCTGATCTCTATTTCAAGAAACCGGACAAGCTTCATATCGAAACGAAAAGTTTTGCGCCGATTCCCCGCAACAGCGGTTTTTTCGATCCCTTCCAGTTCGATCCGGGGAAAAACCGGATCACCTTCAAACAGATCGTGAATTTGGACGACATGCAGGCGGAGTTATACAGAGTGGAACCGGACGAAAGTGAAACCCGCGTCCGGTTTTACAATGTGTGGCTTGGGGGTAACCCCAAGCGAATCCTGCAGGTGGAAAACCATTCGTTCAAAGGCACAATAGCCCTGGTGAAACTGACATATAAAAATGTAGAGCAGGGTCCTGAAAACTGGCTGATGCCCGAAAAAGCCCATGTCCACCTTACTTTTCCGGAGGGAATGCAAAGCCGTGATAATCCATCTTTTTTAATAAAAGACAATCCCGTTTCCGCCGGAAGGATCAAACCTGATGAGATACAGGGAGAAGGCGACATTTATATTTCATACAGTGACTGGCAGATAAATACCGGTCTTGATGACAGTTTATTTCAAAAGAAATGAAAATTCGCCATGTCGGTCATCTATTATGCAAAGGTGAGTGCCTGCCATGAAAAACCCTAAAATGGAGCAATACAGATACTTCCTTAAAGATACTATCCGGAAGCATATCGATTTCTCGAAGACCGATCAAAACATGGGTGTTGATCCGCCGCCAATTGAAAAACCTTTCGCTGACAACGCCATAATAACAGAGCTTCCAAAGCCTAATACATTAAAAAATATCCCCGGTATCAATCTTTCAGATGCGATTAAAAACCGCAAAAGCCGCAGAGCCTTCTTGAACAAGCCCATTACATTGGATGAACTATCTTTTCTTCTCTGGGCAACCCAGGGCATCCGTAATATAATCGATCGCGGACATGCATATAGAACCGTCCCTTCTGCCGGATGTCGCCATGCCCTGGAAACCTATCTTTGCGTTCTGAATATTGAGAGTTTGGAAGAAGGCGTATATCGCTATCTCCCTCTGGAGCATCGGCTCCTTTTTGAATTTACTGAAGATCGTCTTAAAGAAAAGATTGTGGAAGCCGCTTACGGTCAGCCATATCCGGGGAAAGCCGCTGTAACATTTATATGGACTGCGATGCCTTACAGAATGGAATGGCGGTATGATCTTGCGGCACATAAAGTGATTGCCATTGACGCAGGACATGCCTGTCAAAATCTTTACCTGGCCTGTGAGGCTATAAATGCCGGAACATGTGCTATCGGTGCTTATGATCAGGATGCCATGGACAGATTACTCAGGATCGACGGCATAGATGAATTTACTATTTACCTTGCCCCTGTAGGAAAAGTAAAGAATGCTGAGGGTTTGGATTAAACTAAAAAAAGGAGGTCCGCAATGAAGATTTTAGTCGCTTATTATTCGCTTTATGGCCATGTTAAAAGAATGGCTGAAGCTATTAAAGAGGGTGCGAGTCAGGTAAAGGGAGCCGATGTTTATATGTATCGAGTCCCGGAAACTTTACCTGAAGATGTCCTGGAGAAAATGGGGGCATTAGAAGCCCAGAAAAGTTTTGCCCATATCCCGGTCTGCAAGGCAGATGACCTGGCCGAGGCAGATGCCATAATCTTC
>JAHJQU010000254.1 GCA_018819005.1 Pseudomonadota bacterium
ATAAACAACCGGAAACCAGAAACTATAAACCAGAAACCCTTTAAATTATCCTCCGAAAGATTCCTCCGGCATATCAATAGGCGCGCCATTGATGTTTAATATGGCATCCATGTTTCCCATTGTTTTCGGAAGAACACTGCAAATAAAGTATTCGGCTGTCCGGTACTGGCCCTCGTAATATGCCACATTTTTATTTTTTGACGCCATTTCCCTGATTGCCGGGCCGTCGGCATTTCCAGCGAGTTTTTCGAGTTTCGGTATGGCGATCGAAGCCCGCCACAGGTGCATCCATGCCATAATGACATCGCCCATAACATCCAACAGGGGACTTGCAAAGGCAAAGGCCGTAAGAACCTTTTCAGACATGGCTATTTTCCCGATGTGATGCGTTATTTTGCCAAGCTTATTAACGGCGGCTTCGACTTTTTCGGCGGAGTCTTTCAGTTTCGCATGCTTCTTTGCTTCAGCGATTGTTTTATTCATTTCACCAAGAAGCTCCATGAAAGGCTTTCCGTTTTTCATGCCCAGCTTGCGGCCAAGCAAATCCATAGCCTGGATACCGTTTGTCCCTTCATAGAGGCTGGTTATCTTGCAGTCTCTTAAGAGCTGTTCAACGGGAAATTCTGCAATGTATCCGTATCCACCGTAAACCTGAACGGACTGCGTGCATACCTCGAAAGCCTTGTCCGAGCAGTATGCCTTGATAATGGGAGTCAGGATTTCAACGTAGCCCCAATATTTTTCTCTTTCTTCCTTGCTTTCCGATGTGTTCAGGATGTCGAAACAATTGCCTATGTAATAAATAAAACTTCTCATTCCTTCAACATGGGCTTTCATCCAGATCAGCATGCGGCGTACATCGGGATGTTCGATTATGGGAACCCTCGGAGCGCTCTGATCGAACATCTTTAAAAGAGGTCTTCCCTGCACGCGTTTTCTCGCGTAGTTCAGAGCATGCAAGTAGGCGGCGCTTGCCATGGAAAAAGCCTGAACCCCGACGCCGAGTCGGGCTTCATTCATCATGTGAAACATAACCTTCATTCCCTTGTTCTCTTCGCCAAGAAGCGTGCCGCGGCATTTGCCCTTGCTTCCCAATGATAAGCTGCATGTTGAGCTTCCGTGAATACCCATCTTCTCTTCAATGCCTGTGCAGACTACATCGTTTGGTTCCCCGAGGCTTCCGTCGTCATTAACCCATATTTTGGGGACTATAAACAGGGATATTCCCTTTGTGCCTTCGGGAGCTCCTTCAATGCGCGCCAGAACAGGGTGTATTATATTCTCTGTAAGATCCTGCTCTCCGCCAGTTATGAAGATCTTGTTTCCGGTAATGGAATATGTGCCGTCAGGATTCTTTTTCGCGGAAGTTGTCAGATTCCCGACATCGGAGCCTGCTTCAGGTTCCGTCAAAAGCATGGAGCCGCCCCAGTGCCCGGAGTACATCTTCCCGAGGAATAGCTCCTTTTGTTTTGGCGTTCCGAAAATTTCAACAAGCTTTCCTGCGCCGTGGCACAGGCCGGGATACGTCGAAAAGGAACAGTTTGCCCCGTTGAAATATTCGGCTGCCGATATGGCAACCGTGATTGGAAGACCCTGGCCGCCCACAGCAGGATCATCGAGCATCGCGATCCATTCGCCTTTCCGGTAAAGGTCAAATACCCGGTGAAAAGAAGAGGGCACCATTACTTTTCCGTTTTCAAACCGGCACCCTTCCCTGTCGCCCGGAGCATTTGCGGGAAGAAGCTCCTTTATTGCAAGATTGCGCGCCTCCGAAATAATGAGGTCGATAGCTTTTTTGTTGAATTCACGATACTTTTCACACTTAATCAGTTCCTCGATTCCCAATTGTTCAAAAAGGACAAAATCAATGTCCCTCCTGTCTGCTATTTCCTGTGCCATACTTCTTTCCTTTCGTTTAAGTTAGACGGACTTGTAAAAAGTCATTCTCACACAAAGACCACGGAGGACACAAAGAAAAACCTGAATGTTTTCAATAGGCCTTTCTTCGTGCCTTTGTGACTTCGTGTGAAAATTCATATTTTTTACGAACCAATTATATTATAAACTTAGAGATTATCTCCTTCATTATTTCGGTTGTTCCCCCGCCTATAGACAAAATCCTGTTGTCACGGAAGAGTCTTTCGACAAGATACCCACGCATGAACCCGTAACCGCCGAATATCTGTACAGCCTCATATGTGACCTTGTCGCTGACGCTTGTGGCAAAATTCTTGGCCATTGAAATTTCTTTTATCTGGTTTGCCCCAGAATCGATCTTTGCGGCTATACGGTATGTGAATTCCCGGCTCACTTCAACGAGAGTAGCCATTTCGACAAGCTTGTGGCGGATTACCTGAAAACCCTTTATGGGACGGCCAAAAGCTTCTCTCTTTTTAGCATATTTCAAGGATTCTTCAAGAGCCATCTGCGCGGTCATATTGGCCATTATGGAAAGCTGGAGCCTTTCGGTCTGAAAATTTTCCATAATGCCGTAAAAGCCCTCGTTTTCTTTACCGATAAGATTTTCAGCAGGAACCCGGCAGTCGTCAAAAAATATCTGGGCTGTATCGGAAGCCCACCACCCGGTTTTTTTCAGCTTGTTTGAGACCGAATACCCTGGAGTATCTGATTCAATAATAAGAAGGCTTATTCCGTGAGCTCCATTTTCTCCGGTTCTTACCGCGCATGTTATCTGATCAGCCCTGCATCCGCTTGTGATAAAAGTCTTGCTCCCGTTAACAATATAATGATTGCCGTCCTTTACCGCTGTGGTCCTGATACTTGCGACATCGGAGCCTCCTTCAGGCTCGGTAATGGCAAGAGCGGCTATTTTCTCACCAGCCAGAACGGGTTTTACAAATTTCTCCTTCTGCTCTTTGGTTCCGGATCTCACAATGGGAGGTATAGCAATATTAAGAGAGCCGAGTCCGGCAACAAGTCCTCCTGAACCGGAGCGCATGAGTTCTTCCCAGACGGCTATCTGGAAAAATATGTCTCCGGGAATTCCTCCCAGTTCCTCAGGATATCCTGTTCCAAGTATTCCGACTTCCGCAGCTTTTTTGTAAAGGGAGCGCGGAAATTCGCATTCTTCTTCCCATTCCTCGATAAAAGGAATAATCTCCTTGCCGACAAATTCCTTTACGGAGCGGCGAACCATTTCATGGGCTTTCCCGAAGTATTCCTGGCAGGAAGCCTTCGCAGCAAATTCAAGTGCCATATCTTACCTCACATTTCCTGCGCCATCGGAGCAGGAGGCATTACAAGCGCAGAGCCTTCCGCCACGATTTCGCCTTTCTGGTTTGTCCATGTAAGCTCCATCCTGACCCAGCGCTTCTTTTCAATCTTTTCAGAAACTTCGCCTGTTGCGGTTATGGTGTCGCCAAAATATGTCGGAGCTTTAAAACGGCAGGTTATTTCGAGAGCGACCGTTCCGAGTCCGGGAAGTTTCATGCCCAGTACCGGAGCGATAAGGCTCTGGGGAAGGGCGCCATGGGCGATTCTTGTACCGAAAGGAGTCGCTTTTGCAAATTCCTCGTTTAAATGCATGGGGTTGAAATCGCCAGAGATTCCGGCAAAAAGGTAAACATCTGTTTCTGAAATCGTTTTTGTAAAAGAGGCGGACATGCCGACTTCAAGCTCGTCGTATGTGAAGCCCAGTTCGAACTTCGGTTTTTCATCAGACCTGAAATGATCAATATCCATTATGGTGGAAGTGCTTTTTTTCGCAAATATGGCTTTAACTTTCAGGCCTGTGCGCATTTTGCTTAAGGGGATGCCTTTGACTATATGAGCTATCGGCGTATCAGAACCGGTTATTTTGATAAGGGCGAGAATATACGGTGGTTTTACAGGCTGATGAGGTTCTTCATATCTTATGATGGTAAAGCCGGTGACAATCCCCGTATTTTTCAGCTCAACCCAGTTTTCGGATATGTTTGAAAAGCAGTGCTCGCAAATAGTTCTGGGCGGAACAAAAACCTTGTTGCACTTGTCGCATTTTAAACCCATAATTTTCTTATCCCTTAAAGAGATAAGAAAACGGCTTCCGGTCCGGCCTGCAAAATACTGGTATGGCAGGGCCAGTTTTCCTTCAACAATAAAGCAGTCATCTTTGGCTGAATGCATTAGATCTCTCCTTCTGACGACTTCGTAAAAAATCCACCTGCTGTGTTGCGCTTCATCTTTCGTCATTGCAGCGTACCAGTAAGTACGCTTCATTCCTCAAGTTTTGCGCGCCTTGCATCTGGAGCTTTTTACTTTGTCGTCATATTTAGTCGATTATTTCAAAATATTTTATGTCAGTTATTGCTCCGATACGCTCTTCGTTCCATACAGGACGAACCCTTGCACCTTTTCTGGCTCTTTCTATGTCCGAGGGTTTAAGCTCATGCCAGAGGGTTTCATGCCCCTTGCACCCTTCAAGAAGAAAATGAGCCGAACAATAAGGAGTTTCCCTGCTTTCTCCTGTAAGCGGGTCCGGGCTCGCATAGTACGCGATGTCGCATATGGTTATAACACCTTCAGGGCCGACTTCGACCCAGTCTGTCGCTCTGACCCTGCATTCCGCGCAAATTTCCCTTGGCGGGAGCTGAAGCCTTCCGCATTCCGGGCATTTATTTGCCATTATTTTTTTCTCGCTGAAGGCTTTTAAGAATTTCCCCATGACAGGGCCTGTTGCAAATCTCTGTGGTATCGAAAGAACCTGCTTGATTCTTATCAGTTCTTCCTGTTTTTCCTCTTCCGCTCCGGCAGGACCGGGAGGTGTGTATTTCCTGAAAAACTGTGTAGCTTTCATGAGAAGACCCATGTCGCCTTCGACCTTGAGCCTTCCTGAAGAGAAAGCGGACATTCCGTCGAGAGTTCCGAGAGTGATTGCAATCCAGTCCTTGGCGGAAATCGTAGTGGTAACGTTGGGAGTGTGCAGGTCTGCGAGGACTTTCACAACGCCGTCTTTTAAGGATACAGTCCATTCACCGCCGCCCGTCCCCGTGATTACATACCCGTAATTGGCGGTGATTCCTTTTACTCCGTCAGGGTTCACCCGGGATTCCATCGTTCCGAAAATATCTTCAACTGTTACAACCGGCGCGGCTTTTGGGGGTGTATATTTTTTGAAGAACTGGGTTGCCTTCATGAGAAGCCCCATGTCACCTTCTACCTTGAGTCTGCCTGAAGAGAAAGCGGACATTCCGTCGAGAGTTCCGAGCGTGATTGCAACCCAGTCCTTGGCGGAAATTGTGGTGGTAACGTTGGGAGTGTGCAGGCCTTTTACGACTTTCACAATGCCGTCTTTGACAGATACGGTCCATTCACCACCGCCCGTTCCTGTGATTACATATCCGTAATTGGCAGTGATTCCTTTGACTCCATCAGTGTTTACGCGGGATTCCATCGTTCCGAAAATATCTTCAACCGTTGCTTCAGGCGCCTCGCTTTTCTTTGGCCTTGGAGTGAGTCCCCAGATACGCAGATCTTTTTTCAATACCTTTCCGATCGGGCTTCTCGGGAAGTCCTCGTCGATAATTTCAACATATTTCGGAACCTTGAAATTGGCCAGGTTTTTCCTGCAGAAATCAACCACTTCCTCTTCGGTAAGAGAGTCATCAAGAGGCACAATAAAAACTTTCACCTCTTCGCCCATCGTCTTGTCAGGCACACCGACTGTCGCAGCTTCCTGGATCTTTGGGTGAGTTGCAAGGAGATTGTCAATTTCTTTCGGGTATATGTTTTCGCCACCTCTTATAATCATATCCTTTATTCTGTCGACAATGAATATATACCCGTCGTCATCCTTGTAGCCGACATCTCCGGTATGCAGAAATCCATTTATAATTGTTTTTGCCGTTTCTTCGGGTCGATTGTAATACCCTTTCATAACAGCATCCCCGCCGATAATAATTTCGCCTGCTGCACCGGAAGGAAGCTCATTGCCCTGTTCACTTACAATTTTTATGGTCTGCCCGGGAAGCGGAAGGCCAATCGATCCGATTTTGCGAACCCCGTCCCGCGGATTTATGGTGCTGACGCATGTTGCTTCGGTGAGGCCGTATCCTTCCACAATAGGAATATTGAAAATTTCCTGAAATTTTGTAAATGTTTCAGGGGTTAAAGGGGCAGCTCCACAGACTCCGAATTTTAAAGAGCTTAAGTCGAATTTCTGGCGTGTCGGATCGGTGAGCAGTATCTGATATACGGCAGGCACGGCGGACCAGAAATTGACCCTGTATTTATCAACAACTTCCCAGAATTCGCTTGCGCTGAAGCCTTTACGAAGCACTATCTGGTGTCCCATTCCCATGGAAAAGGTGCATGTCAGCATCGCGTTGACGTGGAACAGGGGCAGGAAGCATAAGAGCACCATTTTTTCGTCGAGTTTCAGGGCTTTTGTTATACCGTCAACATCAGCCAGAACATTCCTGTGGGATAAGAGAACTCCTTTCGGATTGCCGGTTGTGCCGGAAGTATAGAAAATATATGCGATGTCATCTATTTCCGCATCGCTCTCAACAGGAGTGGAATTCATTTCATTCATCAGGGCGTCAAAAGATATATGGCCGGGCTGGGGAGATTTGCCGACTTCGATCACAACTTCAAGGGAAGGGCATTTATCTCTGATTTCCTTTAATATGGGAAGATACTGATCTTCTATTATTAGGCCTCTCCCTTTAGAGTCGTTCAAAAGATATTCAACTTCAGGAGCCTTCCACCAGCCGTTTACGGGCCCTGCTATGGCTCCTATTCTTTGAATTGCGAAATACGAGATGAGTGTTTCCGGGCTGTTCTGAACAAGGACATGGATAAAATCCCCCTTGCGGAAACCGAGCTTTTTCAATGCGTTTGCAAGGATAAATACGCGTTTACGGAATTCATCGTATGTTATAACACGATCGTAAAAATTGAGGTAAGTGGAATCCTTGTATTTGTCCGCTGCATTGTCAAGAAAGATTCCGAGATTCATGATAGCCTCCTGTGCTATATTTTAAATTGTATAGAAATGTTCTTTTGGGACGCAGATAAACACAGAAGTTTAGACGTAGGCTTTTGTGGGTTGTCCGCCACGCTCTTTGGCGGATTAGCTAACAGCCTACAGTCTAATAGCCTATCTATCTGCGTACATCTGCGAAAATCGGCATCCTAATTTAACGTCATTATTTATTTTGTTACCATGGAGCTTCCTTTGTCAGTAAAAAAAGAACCGTCCACATTGTTCCCCCGAAACCTGAAGCCATGGCCTGGTTTACGGGTTTATTAACCTGATGGTCGCCTGCCTCACCCATTATCTGCAGTGCTGCTTCCGCTACCCGGATCATGGCTGTTGCGCCGATCGGATTAGAGGCTATGACACCACCTGACGGGTTGACCGGAAAAGAACCATCCATTGTAATATCATCGTTTTCAACCATCTTGATATGCTCGTCATTTTCGAGCAAAAGAAATTCTCTCAGCCAGTCAAGGCCCCACCAGCTTGAAGGGTCGTACATCTCAAACAGGTCGATTTCCCTGCGTGGGTCTTTGATTCCATTTCTTTCATAAAGTTTCTGTGCCGCATATTTATGGGTCGTCAGGTACGGGATGCCCCCGAAAATGCAAAACAATTCTTCCCTGTGGACTGTTACGTGATCTTTGATCCAGGCCGGCTGTTTGCAGAGTTTTTTCGCTTTTTCTTCCGACGCAAAAATCATTGCGCAGGCGCCGTCGCTCTGGGAGCACATGTGTATCATTCTGAGTTCGCCTACCAATGCCGGGGAATTTACTGCAAGATCATCTGCCTGGTCAAACTCGAGTCCGAGCCTCCTGTGGGCTTTATCGTTTTTCATGGCATGTTTGTCCATTATAATGCGGTATTTCATGGAAGCTTTTTTGGCTCTTTCCTCGCCGAATTCTTCTATGAGATCCGCGGCCGTCATTCCCGTGAGAGCGCCTGTCTGAAGCTGACGGCCCCAGAGGGGATCTGCCATGTTGGTTATTCCGCCTGTTGTATGCCCTTCCTGCAGTTTTTCAAAACCTACAGCGAGCACTATGTCATGAAGACCTGATGCCACAAGGTGGTCGGCAGCGCATACTAAAGTTGTGCCTGTTGTTCCTCCCGTTGTGACCCTCAGCGTCTCCTTTCCATATGAGCCAGTCCCAAGAGTGTGCCATAAGTCAGGCTGATGAACCATTTCAAACAATTCCATGTTGCCGTGCACAATGCAGTCTACCTCATCTATTGTGATCCCTGCCTGCTTCAAGGCTGCGGAAACTGCTTCATGTATCATTTCAGGCTGGTTTACATCTTCACGGTGACTGGAATATACTGTTTGACCGACTCCTATGATTCCGACGTTTCTATTTTTTTTCATTGCCTTTCTCCCTAGTCGCGTTCAAGTATTATAACGGAATGAAACTGTCCTGCCGGACCCATAACACCGTGTGCAAGAGCGGTTTTTGCGTCTTTAACCTGTCTTTCTCCCGCCTGGCCTGTCAGCTGCAAAACTGCCTCTGCTGAACGGACGAGGCCGCCTAAGATAAGAGGATTTCCGGCAAGCATTCCACCTGAAGGATTTACCTTGAATTTATCCGGTCCGCCGGATTCAAGCCATTTCGCTCCTTTGCCTTCATCACAGATACCGAGTCCTTCAATCCACATCGGGTGCTGGTAAGCATACTGGTCAGATATTTCTATTACGTCGAATGCGGAACGCGGGTCTTTTATGCCGGCCCTGTCATATGCGCGCCGGGCGGCCTTTTTCAGGGCAAAGTTTGAGGCGAGATCCCTGTCTCCCAGAAAGAATCTGTCCATGCAATTTCCAACGCCTTTAATCCAGACAGGATTTTTCGTAATTTCCCGCGCCCTTTCTTCAGAGGCAAGTATCATCCCGACTGCGCCGTCTGAAACCGGATAGGCATGAAGCTGGCGGATAGGGTCAGCAATCATAGGTGACTTAAGCACCTCGTCTTTTGACACGAGCTTTATTTCAGGAGTGAAAGGATTGTTTGCCGCATTGCAGCGTGCCCGGACGACAACATCTGCAAGATGTTCGTCTGATATTCCTGATTTTTCGGCATAGGCCTGGGCCTGGAGTCCGGCAGCAACGCAAAAGTCCATTCCCACGGGCCGGGTATAAAAGGGATCAAAAGCGAGGTGGGTTACCATGTTCCGGCTTTTCCCCTGTGATTCCTTGCAGTGACCGATTATCAGAACGAGATCCGTATGCCCTGACATAATTGCCGCAAGGCCATAATAGACGGCTTGAGCGCCTTCCTGGGCCACTTTCTCCTCACATCTTAAATGGGCTCCGAGAACATCCGTCATTGCGTTGTCAGAAATTGTACGGGCATCGAAAATATCGTCTGAAACGCTTATGGCCATGCTGATGCCGTTTTTTTCTGAAAAATCGAGGCCTGTCTGTTTAAGCAGAGATTCGAGAACCTCCAGCCCCATTCCCTGAAACCGCTGTTGCCATTTGTCCCGCTCGTATGTGGTTTGCGCTACGGCGCATATAGCTACTCTTCTTCCCATAATTTCTCCTTTTCGACCTTTGCATAACACCCTCTTTTGCCCGATTTATTTAAAGACTTGGTTTCTGGTCTCTGGTTTGTAGTTTCTGGTTTTTTCTTTTAACCAGGAACCAGTAACTATAAACCATGAACATAAGCCTTAATTATCGCCTTCCTTGAACTTGAGCAAAATTGGATGTTCTTCAAAGGTCTCCTTTTAAATAATTGAAAAGGATTAAGGGGTTCAAAGGGAAATTAAATCGCTCTTGAATGATTTTCACCAGAACCCTCGAACCCTTGACTCCTTGAGCCCTTATTATCTGTTTTTTTCGATATCGATTATCCTACGTAACAATTCCAGAACCGTCCTTTCTTGATTGCCCTTATTATGCTGTCCTTGTTCCTCCTGCAATCCATCTCTACCCATGCCCTGCCGCATCCGGATCTGGAATGAGAATCGTCTGAAGCAACTTTTGAATACGGAATCCGGGGTGTATCAAATTCAGGAGTCTTAAAGCCCTTTGAAGTTATTTCAATCGCATCGATTGGAAAACGCTTTGCGACTGAAGTTATACGCTCAATAACCTTTGAAACAGGCAGATCGAGATCTGCAGGATGGTTGAATATATGAAGAACCTCGTCGTCGCCGTCTATCCGGCTAATGTGAACGTATCCTTTTTCAAAAACAGTCATTTCAACTCCTGTAAAGATGAGGAGTTTTGTTGTTAAATAGTTTATATCGTCATAGCATCCCTGTCTCAAAAGAAAGTCATGATCGGTTAAAGCTATAAAGTCGAACCCAAGGCTTTCGTAGACATTTGCTGCTTCTGAAACCGACAGACTTCCGTCGGAACAGGTTGTATGAACATGCAATGCGCCTTTTAAAAGCATAAACTTATTTATACCTTGCTAATGAAATCGCAATATGTCGTTCTCACACAAAGATCACGGAAAACACAAATAAAAACCTGAATGTTTTCTTAAGGCCTTTCTTTGTGCCTTTGTGTCTCCGTGTGAAAAATTGACTTTTTCCTTATCCATCATTACTGCCTGGAAAGGTTGTCTATTCCGCCAAGTATGAAGGCGACAGCATCGTTGCTGATTGTTTTCATTTCTTTTGAACGGTCCTGCCATATCAGAAAATGGTAAGCGATTCTCTCGTACATTCCGAGTATGCTCACAGCCATTATTTCTGCAGAAAGAGCGCTCTGGTACTCTAAGTTCCTGTTGTCACTCAATCTTATAAGGGCCTCTTGAACATCGGCTATGAGTTTGTCAAAAATATGCTTGCGGTGTTCTTCAACAAGATTGCTTCTTCCCATCGATTCTTTAAAAAGAATGGCGAGCTTCTCCGGATATTTAAGGCAAAACTCTTCGAAAAAAACATGCCCTGCACTTTTTATTCCATCAAGCGAAAATTCTGCTTTAATGAATTCTGAGCCAAGCGCCTCTCTTAATTCGAAACTTATTTTATCCAGAAGATGGACAAGAAGGTCTTCCTTGTTTTTGAAATAAAAATAGAGCGTTCCTACCGAAACTTCAGCGGAATCGGCAATCTTTTCCATACTTGCCTGAAGATATCCTTCACGGGCAAATAGAATTTCGGCTGATTTCAGAATGCTTTCGTACCTCTGTTCGCGCTCCCGCTGCCTTCTTAATGCTGTTTTGGATAAAGAGTTATTTTCGGCAGATTTTGGTGTTTCGCTTTTTTTCATTTTCATCTCCATAAAAAAATCAGGCATTAAGCACCTATTGCCGCATCTCCGATTTTTACCCTGGAAATTTCAGTGGAAGTTCCGGCTATCTGATTGTATTTTGCGCATCTGAAAGCCCTTTCCGCAGGATTTCCTGAAATATATCCTTCGCCTGAAAGTATCTGGAGGGCCCATCCTGAAACTTTTTCAGCAGCTTCGGTGCAAAACACTTTGGCACAATAAGTCAAAACCTCGGCTTCCCTGTTTTTACCTTCTGCCGCATAAACAGCTCTGTAAGCAAAAAGCTGGGAGGTCTGGAAAAGAGTCAGCATTTCGGCGAGCTTGAAGCCAACTTCCTGATAAGCAATAATAGGTTTTCCACCGGTTTTATGGGTCTTTGCATATGCCCTTGCAGATTCAAACGATGATTTCATCATTCCAAGACATGATCCGAGGATTATCTGGTTTTCCCAAATCCTCAGGGTGGTTAATATGGATCTGTCTTCAAATGGGCCGATAACCCGGTCTTCATTTATTTGACAGTTCTCAAGGGTCAATCCTGAAATAAGTGCGCCATCGAACCCCATGGTTTCAAGACGTTTTCCCGGTATTAATCCTTTAATTCCCTTTTCGATGATAAAAAGGGTGGGTTTGTTTTCCATGGTTCCGGCAACAGCCATCAAATCGGCAACAGTCCCGTTTATTACATAATTCTTGGCCCCTGATATTTTGATAAAACCGTTTTCTTTAACACCGGTTGTTGCCATCGGGTCATTATCTATGTTCATGGTTTTTTCCGAAAGGGCAACTGCCCCGATTGCTTTGCCGGATAAAACGGGCGAAAGCCACCTTTCCTTCTGCTCTTCGTTTCCAAATGTGCTTATGATTCTTCCGAAAAGCCTTGTGCTCATTTCAATTGAAAGATAAAGGGAGGGGGAACAGGATGATACGATTTCCATCGCACCCATCATAGCGCACAAACCGGGAACATCCTTACTCTGAACTATTCCGAGTTTTAAATATGAAGTTTTTGCAAGACGGTCCAAAGCTTCCCGGACCAGGGATTCAGCAGAAAGTGGATCTTTTTCTTCCAGAGTTCTTTCCCCGGCGAGCTCAAGCATTATATCGTTTATTTCTTTAAAAAATTTCAGCTCTTGTTGTGTGAAGTCGAAATTCATATATGCTCCTGTATACTTTATATAGCTGTTCAGGCTGAAGGCTGAAGAGCATAAAAAATTTCGAAAAGCTTTCCACCTGCAGTCTTCAGTCTATCACCTTGAGTAGTTCTTTATATTAATTTAGATATAATCATTTTCTGGATGTCAGATGTTCCGCCGCCTATGGGAGCAAGCCTGCTGTCCCTGAAGATTCTTTCCACATCATATTCATGGCAATAGCCGTAACCGCCGTGTATAAGGACTGCGTCAAATGTCGGAGCCATGCTCCAGTCTCCGACATAAAGCTTTGCAATCGCCGCTTCAAGATGATTCAAAGGGCGTCCCTGGTCCTTGCACCACGCAATTCTATAAACAAGGGAACGGGCCGCTTCGCCAAATATCCTGATATCGGCGAGCTTGTGCTTTATGGCCTGGAACTGCGCGATCGGCCGTCCGAACTGTACCCGGCCTTTGGCATACTGGGCGCATTTTTTAAGAAGGAAAGTGGCAGATCCTACAAATGGTGCAAGGAGCGCGCTGCGGTCCCACTCAACTGTCTGCATGGCCATTAAAAAACCATCACCTTCATTCCCGAGCAGGTTTTCTGCCGGAATTTCGCAGTCCTGAAATATAAGTTCGGATGTATGCGACGTCCTGACCCCCATTTTTATGAGCGGAGGTCCTGCGGAAAAGCCTTTTGCCCCTTTGTTGACTATAAATGCCGATATCCCGGCGTGCTGGAGTTCGGGCTGGGTTTTGGCATATACAACCGCAACATCCGCTATGGGGCCGTTTGTAATAAACATCTTGTTTCCGTTTAATACATATTTATCCCCTTTTTTTTCTGCCGATGCTGTCATGGATGCAACGTCTGATCCGGCATTTGGCTCTGTTAATCCCATGCAGCCTATCCATTCGCCGGATGCGAGCTTCGGGATATATTTCTGCTTCTGGACTTCTGTGCCGTGGCGGAATATTGTGTCTGCACAAAGGAATGTATGGGCGCCGTATGCGAGGGTAAGCCCGCCGTCAACTCCGGCTTCTCCCAGTGCCTCTCCGGCAAGAACCGTTGTTATAACATCCGCTCCGCCTCCGCCAAGCTCCTCTGGAAAATGAAGGCCGAGAATTCCGAATTCTCCGAGCTTCCGGAAT
>JAHJQU010000255.1 GCA_018819005.1 Pseudomonadota bacterium
ACAATCCATTATACTCGGATAGTGAAACAGTGCCGTTGGCAGTTGCAACTATGGGCGCTCCATTATGGGAGGCAATATCATATCCTTTGTGAAATTCCCGTAAACCTGTAAATGGAGAGATCCGGTATCCAAAAGTTGATGTTACAGATCCCTGGGTTGGACGAATTGCAGGAGTTGAAGCAAGGAGGCTGCGCTGCTCCTCAAAATAGGTTATTATTGATTTAAACCCTTCTGTCTGCTCCTTTACAGCTACATTCAGTTCTTCAACCTGTTCATGCATTTCACGCAAGATACTGTCATGTTTTTCTGATAGTGCTATTTTAGGATCAAGATCCTCGGGAGCCGAACCCCCAACGCCAAAAAGACCTTCCTGCAATGCATTCTTTTTTTTATTTTTTATATTGGCGATGGACCTTATTTTTTTTTCAAAATTGTACAAATCTATAAGCTTAGCCTTAAGATTCGAAATCTCACCGGCAAAAAACTGTATTTGCTTGCGCTGGTTGGTTACTTCATCCTGCTGAACTGATAGCTTGCTCTGAAGATAATGATTATTCAAAAAAGCTTTTTTTAAAGCGACATAGTCATATGCAAAATAGCCTGAAAGGATTAAACCGGCGGCAAGGAAAAACAAAGCATACCGTATGATTTTTCCGGAAGCGTTTATCTGTTTTATTGGAGAGCCTGAATCGCTTAATACTAAAAAAGAGATTTCCTTTTTCCCCATGCTTAACATACCACCTTATGAAATAATTGCTTGGTTCTGATCTGCTTCAGTATTAATAAGGCAAGGCTTTTTATCACGATAAATATCTAATATATCAATATGTTATGTATCATTAAAGTCTTTTTTATCATTTGGTGGATACCACGATATAAAGAGCCTGTCAAGTCTTTCTGCTCAAACTTCGGCAATTCCCTGAAAATATCTTAATAATAAGAAGAGCTGCCCTATCTATAAAATGCAATATCGATCGGGATAGACAGAGCTGCCCTTCTCATTTGAGAGGCGGATTTTCCACTCGAATCCTTGAATCCTGCCGAAGGTCCGCCAATCGTTCTGGCTGAAACTCTCGAATCCTCATAGGATCACCAACTAATTTGGAGATGATCCTTTATATTGGCCTGCAATATCAAGCTATCCCAAGCTTGAATTTCAAAGATTTTAAAGTATTTTTCATCAGCATTGTGATTGTCATGGGTCCGACTCCACCCGGAACAGGCGTTATATAACCCGCGATCTCCTTTGCCGCGGCAAAATCCACATCACCTTTCAGTATGGCGATCTTCTTTCCTGTTTTTTCGCTTATTTTCTCACCGACCCTGTTGACTCCAACATCAATAACGCAGGCTCCCGGTTTTATCCATTCGGGTTTTACAAGATCAGGAACACCGGCTGCAACTATAAGAATATCGGCGCGTTTGCAATGTGATGCCATATCCTTCGTGCCGGTATGAACTATCGTGACGGTTGAATTGGCGCCGGGACCTTTCTGGAGCATCATGTTGGCTATCGGTTTACCGACAATATTTGAACGCCCGACAACAACCACTTCGGCTCCCTTTGTCTCAACTCCTGAACGAATTATCATTTCCTGTATTCCTGCAGGCGTACATGGAGGAAATTTGACTTCTGATCCGCCAATCATTAAGCGTCCCACATTCACAGGATGAAAACCATCAACATCCTTGTCAGGATCAATTGCATTTAAAACTTTTTTCTCATTTATATGTTTCGGCAAAGGAAGTTGTACGAGGATGCCGTTGATCGAATCATCCTTATTGTATTTATCGATCAGGGCAAGAAGATCTTTTTCAGAAATATCGATCGGCTGGCTGTCCTGGACTTCCTTGAAACCAACGCGGTGTGCAGTCTGGATTTTTAATGTTACATAAGACATGGAAGCTGGATTTTCACCAATTAAAATCGTTACGAGTCCGGGAACAACACCATGCTTTTCCTTAATGGCGGCAACATCTTGTGTAATTTCATTGAGGATTTTTTCCCGGATTTCAGTTCCCAAGATTAACTTTGCTGGCATCTTTAATCTCCTTTCTAAATATTATTATAAATTCAAGTCGTTACTTATTCCCCTGTTATATAAGGTTCTTCTCCCGATCAGTTGAAGAAAAGGGGCCGCGGATTTTTCACTCGAATCCTCGAACCCTTGACCCCTTGAATCCTCATTTCCTTGTATAATTACTTGAGGGTTTAGACTATTCGGATATTGTTGTCAAGAAAACAAGCCCTTTCCCCTCGCCCCTATACCCTAAACCCTATCTATCCTTCGACTCTATGCCGTTCCAAGCGTACTGCATCATCAAATCATTCGTCCCCGCATAAATGGCCTTGTTTTGTGCTATAGCGGATAAGGGACAGACATAAGACCTGCTGTCTCTTCGTATCCGAGCATTATGTTCATATTTTGAACAGCCTGCCCGGCAGCTCCCTTAACCAGGTTGTCTATTGCCGAAATCAATATGAGGCACCCGGTCCGTTGATCGATTCTGAATCCAATATCACAATAATTTGTTCCTGTTACATGTTTAGTATCAGGCAGCCTTATATCATCGCATAATCTGATAAACGGGCGACCTGAATAGAAGGATGAAAGACATTTTTTTATATGTTCAGATGATACGTCTGCTTTAAGTCGGGCATAAATTGTAGTGAGCATACCCCTTGTCACAGGCACAAGATGAGGCACAAATGTTATTCGTGTTCTCCTGCCGGTTTCCCGGGAAAGAACCTCTTCTATTTCCGGGTTATGCCTGTGAGCGGCAACCTTGTAAGCTTTGAAGGATTCATTTACCTCACAGAAATGGGATGACAACGCAAGGGACCGCCCCGCCCCGCTCACCCCTGATTTTGAATCTGCAATAATGGATTCAGCATCCAGAAAACCTTCTTTTAAAAGCGGGATCAGCGGGAGAAGCACGCTGGTCGGATAACAGCCTGGATTGCCTATCAAGTCGGCGCCTTTTATTTTATCATGATAGATTTCAGAAAGTCCGTAAACGGCCTTTTCAAGCAAATTTTTAGATGTGTGCGGCTGATAATAAGCTTCATAAGTTTCAGAATCCCTGAATCTGAAATCGGCCGAAAGATCAATTACTCTCTTTCCCTTACTGATCAGCCCCGGAACAATTTCCATAGGTATTTTATGTGGAATAGAAAGAAAAAAAAGATCGGCCCTGTCACAAAGGTTATCAGCCGAAAGATCTTCACATACGAGATCAACATGACCTGTCATTGAGGGGAAAACATGGTCAAACCGCACACCGGCATACTGCCTTGAAGTAATAACAGTAAGCTTTGCCTCCGGATGCCCTGAAAGTAAACGCACAAGTTCAGCGCCGACATATCCTGTAGCTCCAACAACAGCGACTCTTAACATGTACCCCCCTTAAAATACTATAGTTTCTGGTCTCTGGTTTGTGGTTTCTCTTTCGTTCACCTTGAACCTTTCATCTTGCTCCTTAAACCCATGAACTTCTGCTCACTGGCCTCTGATTCCTTATTTCCTATCCCAGATATGCCTTTTGAACCTCTTCGTTTCTGGCGAGCTCTTTTGCGCTTCCTTCCATTACAATATATCCTGTTTCCATTACATAGGCTCTGTCGGCATATTTCAGTGCGATGTGTGAATTCTGTTCAACAACAAATATCGTTGTTCCGGTTTTATTCAGCTCTTTCAAAACCTTGAATAAATCCTGCATCAGTATAGGAGCAAGCCCCATAGACGGCTCATCAAGAAGAATAAACCCGGCCCCGCACATGAAAGCCCTGCCCATTGCAAGCATTTGCTGCTCACCGCCGCTTAATGTGTCTCCCCGTTGATTCTTGCGGTCTGAAAGCTTCGGAAAAAGTGAAAAGACCCGTTTATAGTCTCTTGAAACCTGGCCGGAATCTTTGCGTGCGTATGTAGCAATTTTAAGATTTTCCATAACGGTCAGGTTCCCGAAAATCCTTCTGCCTTCGGGAACAAGGCCGATTCCGTGCCTG
Organism: Pseudomonadota bacterium; assembly: GCA_018819005.1. GTDB lineage: Bacteria > Desulfobacterota > Desulfobacteria > Desulfobacterales > RPRI01 > RPRI01. Next base: position 4,007 of record JAHJQU010000255.1, read on the forward strand.
GCAACTACATGGTGGGGCGCTACTGAAAGGAGATCAACCCCTTTGAAGCTGATGATTCCTTTCGAAACAACAGGTGCTACGGGAGGCGGAAGTCTCATTATGCTCATGAGGGTCGTTGATTTCCCGGCACCATTTGCACCAAGAAGAGCCACAAATTCTCCATCTTCCACATGAAGGGATATCCCGTGCAGGGCCTCAATATTTCCGTAACGCACGTGGAGGTTTTCTATCTTAAGCATGAACCGTCACCTCCTCGCCAAGATATGCCTTTATTACCCTCGGATTTTTTCTTATCTCGGATGGAGTCCCTTCTGCAATTATCTCTCCGAAATCAAGAACATCTATTTTTTCACACAGTGCCATTACAACTTTCATCTGATGCTCAATCAGCCATATAGTAAGTTTAAATTTTCCCCTGATCCATTTAACCAACTGGATCAACTGCTCTATATCTCCTGAAGTCATGCCTGCAGCAGGCTCATCCAGTAAAAGAATTTTAGGCCTTATGGTAAGAGCTCTTCCTATCTCGAGACGCCGCTGAAGACCGTAAGGAAGGTTTTTCGGATATTCATTCTCGAATTCCTTCATTTCGAGTATTTCAAGAAATTCCCTTGCAGATTTAATCACGTTCTTTTCTCTTTCAAAATATTTCCCGGTGTAAAGAATGGAATCGATAAAGCCATATCCAAGCCTGTAATGCTGGGAAATACAGAGATTCTCAAGAACAGTCATGCTGTTCCAGAGGCGTATATTCTGAAAGGTGCGGGATATCCCAAGGCTTGTTACTTCATGCGGCTTAAGGCCCTTAATTGACTTTCCGTTGAACCTGATCTCACCTTCCGTCGGTTTATAAAAACCGCTGACAAGATTGAATATCGTTGTCTTTCCGGCCCCGTTAGGCCCTATAAGCCCGGAAAGCACCCCCTCTTCAATATTCAGGTTGAAGTTTGAAACAGCCTGCAGGCCACCAAAATAATGATTAATGTTATTAAGTTCCAGAAGCGCCATCTTTTATTAAAGCTCCCTTGATGGGAAAAACCGGCGAAGTTTAGGGAAAACATCCGTAAGCTCCCGGTTTCCCATGATTCCTTCAGGCCGGTACAGCATGAGAATTATCAAAAGAAGCGGAATAAGAACCCATTTATAAACCTGCAGGGGACGTAAAATCTCCATTAGCAGAGTAAAGCTTACGGCGCTTAAAACCGATCCGCTCAACGATCCCATACCCCCGAGATATACCATGACCATTATTTCAGTCGATTTCATAATGGTAAATGATCCGGGGTTTATGTAGCCGAGAACATGGGCAAAAAGGCCTCCAGCAATTCCGGCAAGGCCTGAAGAGAGAGTAAATGCAACCATTTTCATCCGATTAGTATTAACGCTCATAATCTCGGCCGCAATTTCATCGTCCCTGATCGCTATTACACCCTTTCCATAAGTTGAATTAACGAAATGGTTTAAAATCCATATGCAAATGGCTGTGAAAACAAATATCCATATCATGACCCATGGCAGGTTGATAACGCTGGTCATGGAATCAACAACCTTTCCCATCCCCATAAAACCCCTCGCCCCTCCAATAACCTGAATATTTTCTATGGAACTTTTAACTATGTA
>JAHJQU010000256.1 GCA_018819005.1 Pseudomonadota bacterium
GGAAAGGTTCTGCATCGGTCGCCAAACCTTTGCTGATATCATCATAGATTTCTATTAAGTTCTCTCTCAATTCCTCCAAAGTCTTTCCTTGGCTTTCATAATCGGGGTATTCTTGTATATGCCCAACAAACCATCCTTTTTCCTCTTTATAGACAATTTTTATTTTCATAGATTGCTCCCTTCGATATTCTTCATTGCTTATGTCTAAGCCGTCATTCGACAATAACCGTAACATTGAAATGCCGTGACCAGCACCCCTAAAAGCAACAACAACGCTCAAAAACTTCAATTTGACAGCAGGGTTAAGCACAATCCGATCGAATGACTTATACGCCGCTTTCATTTCCTCGTCGGCATCGTGATGAAATTCTATTTCATACATCTTAGCCTTTCGCGAGCTTCCCTGAAAACTTGGTCAGCCGGTTTAGTTACGGATGCGCCAGCCCTAATCTCTTGATCCCTTCGACGTATTTCGGCAAGCCAGGCGAATTTGACCTCCTCGTTTTTCTTCTCGTCAAGACTCTGAATTAGTATCTCGGCAAGTTCGGCCCTGCTTTCGGTGGGCAAAGACATGGCCATTGTGGAGACTTCTTTAAACTCAGTCATAATGTTTCCCTCCATCAGTCAGAATAGTATTGACGTAATTCACTAAGCGTAACAAACGCCTCACGGATAGCCGTCATGAAATAACCTGTACTTTTTTTTGATCCTTTCGTTGGGCATGGGTGTCAAGAAGCAGCTTCATGACATGTATTCCTGAAAGTCCTCAAGGGGTGCATCAAAATCTTCGGACATTCTTATCATCCCTTTAGCGCTGCCTGGTTGACGGTAAAATTTAGAATCTTCCACACGGACAAGCTTCAGCACTGCTTGACGATCTTGAAGGAGAATGATCTCTTCGCCTTTGAGGGCGATACTAATTAAATCCATCCAACATGTTTTCGCTTCTTCAAGTTCAATTTTCTGCATACCAACCCCCTGCTTAGGAGCCGTTACGAAATAACTGTTACTTTCTGGACCATTTCGTTAGGAGCCGTTACAAAATAACCATTACATTTCTGACCATTTTGTTATGGCTCCTTATGCCGGTCACGGCTTACGGCTCCTTATGCCGTTCTTGCAATTTAAATGGTACGGTTATTTTATTCCAACGGCTTACATTAGAAAGACCTCTTCACAGATTTTTGCACGTCCTCAACTTCCTCTCATTTTGCCCATAGAAACGAGGGGCGGTCAAGCGTACAAGCGCCCAACTGAAATATAGATACCACATTAACAGCATAATCACAAAATAAAAAGAGGAAGGAGAAGTTTGCATCTCCTTCCTCTCAAATGTTGTGTGCAATGAAAAGCAATTTTGATTACATCGGCTTTTGAAAAGTTCCACATAGGGCATCGCCCAACCAGATATCAGTATAAACAAGGTAATGGTGCACCGAAAGATAAATGGAGTCGGCAAGACCGGCAAGCAATAAAAAGGCTATAGTCCCGGAGTAAACAGGAAAAGGCAGCGGTTTTATATCACATTTTTTTGAAATTATTGGGTTTATCAATTTCGCAGTCGCACATCCCTCTGCTGCAAATTCAAGTGATTTATTCACTGTTAACGGTGAACTTGAAAAATAGATACTATATTAACAGCATTATCACAAAATAAAAAAGGGGGGAATGATTTGCCCCCCTTTTATTTATTACTCCCTGCTATTCAACTGTTCAGGCGTTCAGGTTGAAGGGATAAACATTCAGCTTTGTTCATAGTTTTAAGTTTCTATAGCTAAAAGAAAGAACTTAAAACTTTCTCTCTTCAATCTATCTGCTGCCTGAGTAGATACCCCTTTAGATCTTACTCCAATCGCCAGCAGCACCGCCCATAATTAAAGTATAAGTGTTTCCTTTCGGGCATCTGGTACTATTATCGGTAACCACAATTGTAATAATATTAGGGGTACCAGCGGTCTCTGATATAACGGCGGTATTCACAGGATTGCCTGATAAAGTTATACCCAGTAATGCGGGAATAGTTGGCACTGTAATATGTGACGGATCGCTGAAATAATCCGCAATCGCTGCAGAGATCGAGCCGCCATCCGATTCAGCAGCAGAGCAAAATGTTTTGTCACGATAAGAAATAAAATTGGGGATAGCGATTGCTGCCAGAATACCGATAATTGCAATTACGATCATGAGTTCGATAAGTGTAAAACCTTTTTGTCCTCTTAATTTTTGAATCATTTTGTTACCTCCTTTGTTTAATTATGTTTATTTTAGATTAGGCTGTAGGCTTTTAGCTAACAGCCGATTAATTGGGCCGCAGATTTTTCGCCTATATCCGCAGATAATTATTTAGATATATTTATCCGCCTCTGGCGGACTAAAATCTGCGTTCATCTGTGTGAATCTGTGGCTGAATAGTTACAACTTCGAAATATAAGTGAGCAAAGAATATGCCATCGGTTACAGGCTGTCAAATAAAATTATAATATCTTGAATTTATAAGTAAATAAATAATATTGCTTCATAAATATCTATATTTCTTTAAAACTAAACAGTCATAAATTTAAATATTTTTAAATTTATATTAAATAATTTTAAATTCCGACAAATTACTTTTCAGATTTTGTTTCAATTCCCAGCTTGTTAAGCCGATGCCACATTGCATGATAACGTATGCCAAGCAGTTCCGCTGCCTTGTTTTTGTTTCCGCCGCTGAATTCCAATGCCTTTATTATATATGCCCTTTCCAGATCTTCAAGTATTGTATCAAGTGAAACACCTTTAAGAACATCGTTTAAGTCAAATCTTCTGTCTTTTACCCCTTCAACAAACCTTCTTCGCTTATGCATTGAAATGGCAAGACTGTCCGGAAGAATAATGTTTGTATCTGTTATGGCAACACTCCGCTCCATAAGATTCTCAAGCTCCCGGATATTTCCGGGGAATGGATAGTTGTTTAACAGGTTAATGGCATAGGATGATAATTTTGTAACTTCCTTTCCCATTTCACTTGAATATTTTTCAAGAAAATGCTGCGCAAGGATACGAAGGTCACTCTTTCTCTCCCGCAAAGGAGGCAGTTTGATCTCTATGACATTAAGTCTGTAAAAAAGATCCTCTCTGAAACGCCCTTCAATGACTTCTTTTTCAAGGTCTTTATTTGTTGCCGATATTATACGGATATCTACCGATATATCCTCATTACCGCCGACAGGTTTGAAAACCCTTTCCTGGACAACCCTCAGAAGCTTTACCTGAAGATGTATGCTTAAATCGCCAATCTCATCTAAAAAAATCGTCCCTTCATCGGCAATTTCGAAAAGGCCCTTTTTGTCTTGGGTAGCTCCTGTGAATGCCCCTTTCTTATGTCCGAAAAGCTCGCTTTCCATCAAAGTTTCAGGAATACCCCCGCAGTTTATAACAACAAACGGTTTGTCGTAACGATCGCTTTCATCATGAATCGCCCTTGCTATCAACTCCTTGCCTGTCCCGCTTTCACCTGTAATTAGTATGCTGGTTTTTGTTTTTGCAACCTGCCTGATCAGGTTATAAACATGCAGCATGGCAGGACTGTTTCCTATGATCTTCCCGAAATGAAGCTGCTTTTTCAACTCGTCGTCGAGAATCTTCTTTTCCTGCTCAATGGTTTTAAGCTCCAGGGCGTTTGCAATTGTCTCCTTCAACTCATTGTTGTCAAAGGGTTTAGGAACGTAGTCATACGCTCCGCTGTTCATGGCTTCTATTGCTGTTTCGGTTGAAGCATAGGCTGAAATCATGATAACTACCGTATTATGATTCTTCGTTTTTGATGCCCTGAGCACATCGATCCCCGTAATATCTCCCAGCTTGATATCACAAAGCAGAAGATCAAAATCTTTCTTTTCAAGCAGAGAGATTGCTTTGCGTCCGTTTTCAGCACAAGTGACCTCATACCCTTCCTTGGAGAGCATGACATCAAGCAGTTCCCGCATGCTCAGTTCATCATCAATAACAAGTATGCTGTTTTTTTTATCAGTCATAATTATGTCAGGTGTTTAGGCTGTAGGCTATAGGCTTTTAGTTTTGCGCATTGAGCGGATCAAAGCGCCAAGAACCTTCTGAGCTTCAATTGTTTTCGAGTCATATTCCAGAACGTTCGACTCATCCGTATAGCCCAAACGTCTAGATAAGCCATACTGGTAGTGCAGTTCCTTTAAAGAACCGAAGGCTCTTTCAAGAAAACGAAGATATTCGGCCTGACTCTCGCGGGCACACCCCTCAACGATGTTAGACGGAACCGAAACTGCCGATCTTCGCATCTGGGACGTCAGCCCATATGTCTCTTCTTTGGGAAACTCTCTGGTTACCTGATATGTCAAGACCGCCAATTCGTCGGCCAGTTCAAATGCTCTCAGCTTCGTATGGTCAGCATTATCCCCTCCTTCAGCCTTATAGCCTACCTACAGCCTACAGCCTAATAGTCACAGCCTAATAGTCTACCTTACAGCCTACAGCCTAATAGCCTACAGCCTGAGTATATTATCAAAAACGACTTTTCCGTCGAGCATCGTAAGGACCGCTTTCCCCTTCATCTTCCATCCATTAAACGGGGTATTTCGGCCAAGTGAGCGAAAACTGCCTGAATCAACGATATAGACCACTTCAGGATCAATAATCGTGATATTGGCAATACTGCTGATTTTTATGTTTCTTTCAATGCCCAGAATACGGGCTGGATTTTTAGACATTTTCTCAATTAGCGCCGATATGTCTATAACCCCCTCTTCAACCAGTTTCAAACAGAGTGAAACGGATGTTTCAAGCCCGACTATACCGTTTGCGGCAAAATCAA
>JAHJQU010000257.1 GCA_018819005.1 Pseudomonadota bacterium
ACGACATTATATTTCGGATCGGTATAAGCTCCGAAATGCGACACTATCTTACCTCTAACCGGCTGGTTAAGCAACCCTTTTAATGATTCGAGCCCCTTGAGAGAAGCATTGTAAGCATGGCCCGTTTTGTCTGTTTCCGTGTTTAGAGATTTTATGACAGTATCAAGAGTCCTTGCAGCCTCTTCCAGAGATTTGATGGCAGCAATTTCAAGGGATTTTTTGTTTCGGATCTCCTCAAGAAGCCTTGTTCGCTTTAATCTTTCAACCGTGATGTTCTGAACCTGCTTTTCAAGATTATGTTCGCCGGACTGTTGCTTTGCCTGCCTTGCATTCAGATTGCCCTGCAATTGATCAAGGCGGTTCCTGTTCTCAAAGAGTTTATCTATCGCTATTTTGTCGTAATCTAAAATCCGTTCAAGATACTTTTTACGCTGAAAAAATTCATCCGGAGAATTCACAGATGCAAGAAGATGCATTCTGCCGAGCCAGTTCAGTTTATAAAGGGCAACAAGTCGTTTTGATACGTAGTGCTCCAAAGCTTCTATTTCGTCTGCAACTGCCTTTGACTCATGGTTAATATTTTCAATCTGTCTGTTTATAACCGACAGTTCATTTCTTAAAACAGAAATATTTTTTCTTATGTTGTTGATTATAATATCCTGTTCATTCAGGCTGTTTATAACCAGAAATTCTTTTTTGGTGATGTTTACTATCGCAGCTTTGCTTTGTTCGATTTTATTGTTGATTATTTTTGCTTCTTTTTGCAGGTGGTCAATATCCCGGGATTGCTTTAAGACCGTTTTCTTTACGGGTGCGGGTTTTGTAACAGGTTGTGAAATCTGCACATACCTGCTTTTATTTCGTATATAACCCACAAGGCCTTCATGTGATACTTTCAGCCAACCGTCAATATACTTGATGACAACAATTTTTTCGCCTTTAGCAAGAATCTTGACACTGGGTTGGTTCTCGTCGGGTCCTTTACGCATATGGAGTTTCCCGGAAACCACTGTTCCTGTTTCCGTGGAATCAGAACCGCTGTATCCGCTGGTTCCAAAAAGAAGTAAAAACCATACAGTCAGAATTACACGGTTTTTAAGAATTGCTTTAATGACAGAAAACAACCAAGCCATCCTGTAAACATGCTGCAGAGAAGAATTAATGACATAATGCCGAATGAAAAAAACTTTACATTAATAAAACCAGATGTTACGCCCTGCACTACGTTAAATAAAACTGATACAAAAACAATATAAAGGATAGTCAGCCCGATTATACCGCCTATAGTACCCTGGATTACGCATTCAATATAAAACGGAACTTTAATAAAACCATCTGAAGCTCCGACAAGGCGCATAATTTCAATTTCATCTCGTCTTGTATAAAGAACAAGACGGATAGTATTGGCGACTATAAAAACCGAAGCTATAAAAAAAAGAATTCCGAGAGCATAACCGGTTAGTTTGAACATCTTGATTATGTAGGAAAATTTTGTAAGCCATTTTTGTCCGTACTCAATCTCTTCAACCTGGGGTATCGCATCTATCTGTGTTGCAAGGCTTTCTATTTTTTCCCAGGGCCGTGATGATGGAATCATGCGAATTTCAAATGCATCCGGAAGCGGGTTTTTATTCAGATTATCAAGCAGGGAGGATTGCCTCTGCATCTGTTCTTTTAGTATTTCGAGAGCCGCTCCTTTTGAAATAAACCTGACATCCTGAACTCCATACATTCCTGCAATTTTCTTTTGTATCTCAGGAATAATGTCATCCGGAACTTCAGGATAAAGATATACCATTATTTTTATCCCTTTTTTCCACAGGTTTAACATGTCGGTTGTATTTACAAAAAAAAGAACGAAAGAGCTTGTAATAATTACTGAAAAAGCAATTGTAATAACCGATACGGCGTTTAATAACCTGTTTTTTAAGATATCTCGAAATGCGTGTCTGAAATAAAGAGATATCATTTTACAATAAAGCCGGTGGGGGATGGATACGGCCCTGTTTTAAATATACCGTTCGCCCGTCCAATTTTCTAATAAATTCTTTGTCGTGAGTAGCAACGATTACTGTTGAACC
>JAHJQU010000258.1 GCA_018819005.1 Pseudomonadota bacterium
ATGGCTTCATGGTGCGGCCCGTGCCGTGATGAACTCCCTTCTCTGATAAAACTGCACAACAAATATAAGGATAAGGGCTTGAAAATTATCGGAATAAGCCTTGATGTAGGCGGACCAGAGGCCATGCAGAAGATAGCCGACAGGATTAAGGTCAATTTTCCTATATACTGGGCCGGCGAGGAAGCCGCCGACAAATATGGCATATACGCCATTCCGATGCTATATCTCATCAAAAACGGTAAAGTAATTCATAAAATACCCGGCCAGCAGTCGGAAGCTTCGCTTGAGAAGAAAATAGGAAGTTTGCTTAAATAGTGGATAGTAATCAGTGATCGGTAATCAGTGATCAGTAATCAGTAAAAGTGAATAGTAAATAGTGAAAAAGGGTGCGGGAAAAGTATGAAGAGGATTATTATTGCGTTAATTATTTGCATACTGGCGGCGGTACCGGCTCTTTATGCTTCGCAGTCAACCATCACAGAGGCTGAAGGTCATGCCTGTATGGGAGACGACAAGTCGAGAAAAGATACCGAACTGGCGGCTCTCTCCGATGCAAAGCGGAAAGCTGTCGATTACACGCTGACATATCTTGAAAGCAACACGGAAGTGAAAAACTTCGTGCTGGAAAGCGATATGGTGAAGGCATATTCCAATGCTTCCGTTAGGGTGATAGAAGAGATCGAGAAGGGATGGTACAGAGACCCTTCATCAGGCGAGTGTTTCAGGCTGAAAATAAAAGCCGAGGTCCTCCCTGACGAGAAGAAAATCAAGAGCGCCGGGAAAGAAGCGTCTTTTGATGACCCAGCTTCCCCGTTAAACGTCAGGGTATGGACGGATAAGAAAGAATATAAAAACTCCGAGAAGATAAAGGTCTATATCAGAGGAAACAAACCGTTTTACGCAAGAGTGGTATATAAAGATGCGTCCGGCAAGACCGTTCAGCTTTTTCCGAATCCTTACAGTTCGGACAATTATTTCAGGGGAGGAACGGTGTATGAGATACCTTCGGGAGAAGACAGGTTTGACCTTGAAGTTTCTCCTCCTTTCGGAAGCGAGAGTATAACGATCTACGCCGGATCGTCACAACTGGGGGATCTGGATCTTGAATCCGTAAGCGGAATTTATGATATAAAAACCAGGCCGGCTGACATAGGCGTAAAGACGCGGGGTGTAAAGATAAAGCAAAAGGGAGATGAGGGTGAGAAGAAAACTCCTGTCGAGTTTTCAGAAGCTTCGGCTTCCCTTGTAACAAAAAAATAAAGTTTTTCTCCCGATTAGCCGGGCGAAAGGGTCTCAGGATTCGAGGGTTCAAGCGATCTGAAAACTGATTACTGACCTCTGGCTACTGCTTTTCCCTTGAACCCTTGATCACTCGACTCCTTGGATCCTGCTATTTGGTATGATATGGCTCCGAATTTGCACGATTCATTCATGCATTTCAGGCATCTGATGCAGTCAGTGTCATTATGGCTTTCGTAGAATTTCACTCCCATGGGGCAGTTCTGATGGCATGTCTTGCAGTGCGCGCATTTCCCTGGATCATGAGTCATTCTAAAAACGCTGTGCTTGTTGAAGAGCGAATATATTGCCCCAAGCGGACAGGCTGTCCTGCAGAAAGGGCGACTGCTTAAAACCATCCAGACGAGAAAGAATCCCATAATAAACAGCTTGTTGTAAAAAAGAATGCCTATTAAAGACTGAAGCTCAGGTTTCAATAAAAGCATTGGAATTCCGGCTTCAAGTGTTCCGGCAGGGCATATGAACTTGCAGAACCAAGTTATTCCGTATCCGTATTCATCAGTGATGAAAAACGGGAGAAGAAAAACAAAAAGAACTAAAACAAGATATTTGACATATGACAAAACCCTCGGAATAGCGAATTTACGGGATGGGATTTTGTAAATAAGCTCCTGAAGAAACCCGAAAGGACAAAGCCATCCGCAGGGCATGCGGCCTGCCAGGCTTCCAAGTAAACCAAGCGTACCTATGACATATAAGCCGAAATGCTGATATCCGGCCTGTAATCCAGGACGCAGGGTTGCCATAAAGTTCTGCAGAGCGCCAATAGGGCAGGCCCCTGTTGCGGCAGGGCAGGAATAGCAATTCAGACCGGGAGTGCAGAAGGATTTTAAGGTTCCCTGATAAATGTTTCCTGTAAACGGAAATAAAAGATAGGAGTTGCTCAGGAAGGTGGCTATAACCTGTATCCATCTTCTAAGCATAGGGTTAGGTTATCCTATTCCGATGCAGCTTAAACATATTCTTGTGGCTGTTTCGAGCACGGTAGATACTTCACCTGCATTTATGCCAACAAGTAGAAGAAAGAGAAAAAAGATAATCAGCAGGAATGGAGTTTTTCCTTTTTCTTGTATTTTCATAACTATACCTGAAGTTCCAGAGGAACCCCGCTCTCAAAACCTTTCTCTTTTGCCATTATGTCAAGATGCAAGGTGGCGATCTGTTCAAGAGGAGGGTAAACAAAACGGATAATAATTCTCGTATCCACGTTCTTTATATATTTATTGCACCGGTCGCAGACATCTATCCGGTATTCCTTTTCGTCTTCAGAAAAGAGATAATGCAGGGACTTGCTCTCCTTGTTTTCGCAGAAGGGGCAGAAAAGTCGCGTTACAGTCCACTTATGCCAGCAGAAGCAGCATGTCAGAAACCGTTTTCCGTCGGATTCGAAAGTGGAGATGACGGGAGCGTTACCGCAGACCGGGCAGTAACCCTTCTCCCACGGATCATCCTTATCAAGATATTTTGAAGCGGATTCGGCGAACATGGATAACGACGGTTTTATGCTGTTGTATGTGATGAAAGCAAGCGCGTCTCTGTCGGTTTTGAGTTTTGCCGCGATATTGCCGAAAGACGCATTATCATCGTGCAGAAGGGCGGCATAAAGTTCATTAAAATCAATTTTTTTATTCTCATTTGCGGCGAATATCACTTCCGCTGCAGATGACATATGGTTTTCAGATTTGTTTATTATCTTACAGATTTTTTTGAAAAGTTTCCGGGATGAATTGACGTCGATAGAGAATTCGGAGAGACTGAACAGCGGAAATTTTTCTTTCGCCTTGATTGAAATGATATCGTCAGCAAGCTGTGCCGGCTTGATTTCTGTTTTTGCCGCCGCCTTTTCCTGTGCCGTAAATATCTTTTCATAGAAATCGAGTATTTTTGAATACGCAGGCCTCAGTTTTTTTATGGCATTAGCTGTTTTTTTAATCCTGTCGGGTGTTCCAATTAATATTTCGGTCATTTCATATTCCTTAAAAATCCCTGTGCCTTTGTGTCCCAGTGTGATAAAACATAGCCTTAATTTATAACCAGCAACCAGGAGCCGGTATTCAGCGGAAACATAAAGGGGAGAAGGCAACATAACCTCTCCCCTTTACTCTGACAATTCACGTTGCTCTGCTTACATAAGTCCTGAAGCAATATTTTTTACAGGACGGAACATTTTTGCAAGAGCCATCTGCCTTGTGATTCCGAAATCGAAAACCGATGCCACGGCAAACTTGTGGTAAAGTTCGGGTTTATATGCAACAAGATAAATTACCCTAACATCATCCGCATCGAGAAGCATGGCTGCTGAGCTTATCATCTTGACTTCACCGAGACGCTTGTTTGCTAATGAAAGCATCTCCTCGCGTTCGCCGAAGTTCATTGCCCCGGTCGGGCATGTCTTGACACATGCCGGAAGCAATCCGTTCTGAACCCTGTCCAGACACATATCGCATTTTGCAAGAGCTCCGTTTTTCCCTTTGCGGGGGATATTATACGGACACGACTCGATTATCTCTTTTGCGTTAAGGCCTTTGGTTTTTGAAGTATAGATGACGGCTCCGGTCGCCTCGTCTTTGTATATCGAGGATTTATCGCCTGCCGTGTCAAGGCAGGGGGGCTCAACACAGTGCCTGCATTGATCCGGAAAAAAGAGCCATCTCAATTTGCCGTCGATCACCTCTTCGCGCATCCTCACAAGCTTGTATGTGTTAAAAGAGAAATCGGCCGGATTTTCAATAGTGCCCCGGTTGACGGTATTTTCTGCAGGGAGATTTTTCCATTGTTTGCAGGCTACCTGGCAACCCCGGCATGCAGTACAAACCGTTGTATCGACAAAAAACGACTTACTCATCTATATCACCCCCTTTTTATCTTCGATATGTTGACCATAAAGGCCTTGGTTTCAGGAATTCTGGTATTGGGATCGCCTGTCGACGGCGTGAGAAGGTTCGCACTCTCCTCCTTGCCGCTTAACGGCCACCGCCATCCGTAGTTATACGGTACTCCGACCTGGTGAACTATGCCGTCTCCTATTTTCATCGGCTTGAAACGCTTGGTTACGACCGATGTACATTCCAAAGATCCGCGTGCTGAAGCTACCTTAACGCGCTCCCCGTTTTTTATTCCTTTCAGCTTTGCAAGCTCTTCGCTCATTTCAACGAATACCTGCGGCTGAAGTTCAAGAAGCCATGCCTGGGGACGGGTCATAAGGCCTGTCTGCCAATGCTCCGAAACGCGGTATGTAGTGCAGACAAACGGGTATTTAGGATCGCATGTTGCGTAAAGATCCGCATCCGTGCCGTAAACAGGAGCTGTCGGATTCATGCGCTGAGAACTCATGAAATTCTTCTCGACAGGACATTCCAGGGGTTCATAATGTTCCGGCAACGGTCCGTCTGCCAGACCGGGACCGAAG
>JAHJQU010000032.1 GCA_018819005.1 Pseudomonadota bacterium
AGAAGAAGAAGAAGAAGAAGAAGATATCATCATGGTCATAGAGGATGTCACCGAAAGGGCAAGGCTGACAGAGGAGGTCAGGAAAAAGAACAAGGAGCTGACGAACTTTGTCTATACCATATCCCATGACCTGAGGGCGCCTATCGTCTCTGTTCAGGGCTTCTCTTCAATCCTCCTTGCCGACTTTCAGGACAAACTGGACGACACGGGAAAAAGATACCTGGCGCGCATCCAGGCCAATGTCAAACAGATGGAGATTCTCATCGACGATCTCCTCGAGTTTTCGAGGATCGGCAGGGCGGCCGGCGCTTTTGAGGACGGCCCTTCCGTGGAGATAATCAAGGATGTCCTGGATGTTCTCGGCCCCCAGTTGAAAAAGAGGGGCATAAAGGTGAATGTGCGGGGCAACCTTCCCGTTATCCATTGCGACAGAAACAGGATATTTCAGGTCTTCGAGAACCTGATCCAGAACAGCATCAAATATATGGGAGATGCCGAAAGTCCGGTGATTGAGGTCGGGTGCAAAGAGACAGCCGGCTTCCACGAATTTTACGTGAAGGACAACGGCATCGGCATCGAGCCGGAGTATCATCAAAGGATATTTCAGATATTCCAGAGGCTGAAGGAGGTGGACGCAAAGGGGACGGGCATCGGCCTTGCCATTGTGGAAAGGATTGCGGAGGTTCATGGCGGTTCGGTCCGGGTGGAATCGGAGAGGGGCAAGGGAGCGGCCTTCTATTTTACACTGCCCGGGAAGGCCTGATTTCTGTCGGTGACCCCGCGAAAAGACGCCGCACGCTGTTTAGATATAAATACGACAAAAACCGGGCCGGGCTTATCGGCAAAATTATACTGGCTAAATTTCTAAAGCTCTCCCCTGCCGGATTTGAAAAGTTTATAGATGAGGCGGAAGGAGATCCCCTTTTCAATGCCCTGTCTGAAAAAGGCGCTATAGTCATCAAACAGCTTGAGGGAGCCGAAAAGACCGCATCCTGTGATGAAATGAGCCATGACGCTGTCGGAATTATCGGACACGCTTCATATTTTGCCATCCGCTACCGCCATCCCGGCTTCGGGAAGGAGTATCTGTTCAATTGCGATTCACGCCTCTTTGAGAAAGAAAGGGGCGAGGCCCTGATGCGGAAGTTGAGGCTCATAACCGCCAGAAACCGGATCACCCATGAGATTTTGAACGCTGTTTTTATGCGCCAGAGGGCTTATTTCCATTCGGGAAGCCCTCTTGATCTAAAGCCCCTGAGCCGGGCGGAACTTGCCCTGACAATAAGGGCCGGCAATGGGGCGGATCCTGTAATTGACGCCAGCAGGATATCGAGGTTCATTGACGGCAAGACCGTTGTCGTCCCCTCCGGTGGGGAAAAACCTCTCAAATTCTTTTTCCCCACCAGCCGGGACATCCACAGGCGCGCCATAAGCGCGCTGATGGACGAGGAGAGGCAGGAGCTTGCCGCGGGGAAAACAGAGAGACCGCTTAATGATGGAGAGATCAGGGACCGGCTGAAGGAAAGACACGGCCTTGCCATTACCCGGCGGCAGGCGGGATTCTGCCGCCAGGAGCTGGGCATTCCCAATCTTTACCGGAGGAAGGGGGGCGGCGGTTATTCCTCCGAACGGCGCAGATTCTCCGCGGCCTGCCGTCTTGACACGGATTCCGTGAAAAAAAACGCCCCTTCAACGCCCGGAGTTTACGAACTCAGTCTTGCAGGCGCCCGGATTGAATATCCCGGCGGCGCGGACAGCGTGTTTTACATCGGCAGCGCCGGAAATATCAGGAAGAGGCTGAAAGAACACCTGAAGCCATACAATAAAAACGGGGGCATAATGGCATATCTGGAAAAATATGATTGCTTTTTCAGGTATATTGCTTTAGAAACCGGCTGGCATGAGGAGAAGAAGTTGTATGACCTGTTTGCGGCCGATTTCGGCACCCCTCCCCGATGCAACAGGGCGAGTCCGCGGGGAGGCGGGTGGGAGGTGCATCCATGAAAATCCTGATCATCGAAGACAATCCGGACCATGCGGCTCTTGCCAGGCTGGCGCTTGATCCCCCATTTGAGGTTTGCCTGCTCGAATCGGGAAAAGACGCTCTGCTGTATCTGGAAGGTCTTGCCCGGGATGATTGGCCTGCGGCGATCCTGCTGGACTATTCACTTCCCGGAATGGACGGGCTAACTGTATTTGGGCGTATCGTGGAGCGAGGATACGATATACCCGTGGTCATGGTAACCGGCCAGGGTGATGAAAGGATTGCCGTCGAGGCGATGAAGAAGGGCACGTATGATTATGTGGTCAAATCGGGAAACTATCGGGCGCTTTTGCCCTCCGTCATATTTAAGGCTGTGAAGCAACATGAAATGGAAAGGGAGAAAGCGAGGCTTGCTCTCGATCTGGAAAGGCTTGTCATCACAGATGATCTGACGAGTCTCTTTAGTCGCAGGTATTTTTATCGGAAGATAGAGGAAGAGATGGTCAGGGCAAAGAGGCAAAACGGAAAGCTGACACTTATCCTGTTCGACCTCGACCATTTCAAGGAACATAATGACACCTTCGGCCATCTTGAGGGAGACAGGGCGCTTAAGGAAGTAGGGAAGATCATCCTCTCTTCCATCAGGGACAAGGTTGATTCTGGCTGCCGCTACGGCGGGGATGAGTTTGCCATCATCCTGCCCAGCGCGGACATAAAACATGCATCTGATGTGGCCGGGCGCATCCAAAGATCGGTCAGAGAAAAGAAGATGGGCAATATCGACATCAGCACGGGAATTGCGGAATATGATTCTGAAAGCAGTATGGAGGATTTCATCAAGGCAGCCGATGACGCGCTGTACGAAGCTAAAAAACAAGAGAAACGAGGAGATTAACGGATAGTATGAAAGGGAAACCGATAGATATTCTGTTAGTGGAAGACAATGAGGATCACATAGAGCTGACGTTGAGGGCGCTGAAAAACAACAATCTCATAAATGACATTCATGTTGTTAAAGATGGGCAGGAGGCGCTCGATTTTATATACCATCGGGGCAAATACGAAGACACGCAGAAATATCCCAGGCCGGGCCTGATACTTCTCGATATCCATCTGCCGAAATTAAACGGTTTCGAGGTGCTGGAAACGCTGAAAAAAGACCCTGATGTCAAGTCTATCCCCATTATTATGCTGACCACGTCATCCAGGGATGAAGAGATAGCCAAAAGCTATGCCGGTGGGGCCAACAGCTACGTGACCAAACCGGTGGACTTTGAGGAATTTGTAAAGAAGATCAAAGATATGAAGCTCTACTGGACCATCGTCAACTCACTGCCGAAGGAGTGAAATG
>JAHJQU010000033.1 GCA_018819005.1 Pseudomonadota bacterium
GGCAACGATCTGAAGTTCATGGATTTTATGCGCTGCCTCAAGAATCCGATCCTTATTGATTGCGCCTGAAACCTTTACCGGCAAGCGCTGTCGCAGCGCGCCTGAAATCAGGACGGTGGTACTTAAGTTTCGGCGCGGATCTGTGAATTCCTGCTTGGCGTACTTGGCGCCACGGTTACATTCATTCCCGGATACTTCTTTTATCTGGTTTTCTTCGTGTTCGAGCTGCAACGGACAGCCAACCGGGCAGCCTATGCAGATATATATATTTTTCTTAGTCAACTTTCTCCCCCTTCTCAAGTGGAAGAATATCTATACGCAGGGTATCTCCATGAAATTTGTCGAGCAGGTCCGGCTTTATCTTGAACATGATCATTTCAGCCGGAAAAACAAAACGCAGCTTTTTTTCCATCAGATTACCCACCCTGATTTTACATGGCTTCATGGCGGCTTTGCAGCGAAGGTGTATGGTATGCTCTCTTTCGGGACTCAATGTATGCGGAACACAGTAACGCACATTGTCACCGGGAACAAGCCGGATGTTGTCCTTTGGCCGCCTCACACCCTTAGCCCATTCGCCCGCAAATCTCCCGGCAAGTAATGCCTCACGTGTCACATAGTCAACCAGATCATGAACATGCAGAACATTACCGCAGGCAAACATGCCGGGCATGCTGGTCTCCAGAGTGCTTGAAACCAATGGTCCTCCGGTAACAACATCAAGGCCGATTCCAAGGTTCTGGGTAAGTTCGTTCTCCGGAATCAAGCCTACCGATATGAGGAGAGTATCGCATGGGACATCCCAGGCCCGGCTCATGTCAGGCTTTAAGTCTGCATTCACAGGCGCAACTGTAATCTTCTCGATACGATCGCGGCCGTGTATATAGGCAACCGTTGTAGAGAGGTGAAGGGGAATATTAAAATCTTCAAGGCACTGAACCACGTTGCGTGTGAGCCCGTTAGAATAAGGCATGAGCTCGAAAACACCTTCGACACGGCACCCCTCCAGCGTCAATCGCCGCGCCATGATCAGCCCGATGTCACCTGATCCCAGAATTGCAATCCTTTTGCCCGGCAAATAGCCCTTAAGATTGACGAATTTCTGCGCAAGCCCTGCCGTGAGGATACCCGATGGCCTGGTACCGGGTATGCGAACAGCGCCCCTCGTGCGTTCACGACATCCCATGGCCAGTACAACAGCCTTTGTTTCCACAGTTATAAGTCCGTGCGCTTCACTCATTATACGAACTTTTTTGGAACCGCCGGAATCTACCACTACACCGGACACATAGCTGCCGGGTAAGACATCAACATCATGGTCGATAACATTTTGGAGAAACCGCTCGGCATATTCCGGTCCGGTCAGTTCTTCGCGGAAGTAGTGCATTCCGAACCCCGAATGAATACACTGCAGAAGGATCCCCCCGGCTTCAGGCTCACGATCCAGAATTAAAACTTTATCTTCGCCGTAATCTCTGGCGCCCAGAGCCGCTCCCATTCCTGCGGGACCACCACCTACAACCACTACTCCATATTTTTTTTCAACCCGTCCCAGCATGACTCTCTATGATTACCTCTACAGTTTCAATCATCACCCATCTTTCTTACAACCCACGAATCGCCACCACGTTTTGTTATTTCCTGAAAAGGCTTATCCAGCCGTTTTGACAGGATGTCCATACAGTGCGGCGCGCAGAAACCTCCCTGGCAGCGCCCCATGCCGGCGCGACTTCGAAACTTTATGCCGTCCAATGTCCGAGCACCGTGATCAACGGCACTATGAATCTCGGCTTCGGTCACCAGTTCACACCGGCATACGACCTTTGCAAACATGCGATTTTTTTCAACAAGACGCCTCTGCTGCTCATCATTCAGGGAAGCAAAGCGCGGCGGCCCAGGAAGATGCGGCTTGAAGTTTTCCTTTTTCTTCAGAACCAGCCCTTCTGATTTTAAAATATCACGGACGTACAGAGCTATTGCGGGCGCGCTGGTAAGCCCGGGAGATTGAATGCCTGCAGCGTTAATGAAACCTTTTATCCGTGTCGGTCCGATAATAAAATCATTTGTATTACTGACGGCCCGCAGTCCGGCAAATTCGG
This sequence comes from Pseudomonadota bacterium, assembly GCA_018819005.1. Classification (GTDB taxonomy): domain Bacteria; phylum Desulfobacterota; class Desulfobacteria; order Desulfobacterales; family RPRI01; genus RPRI01. Next base: position 2,100 of record JAHJQU010000033.1, read on the forward strand.
TGATGGTATCACGCTCGGTTATGGATGGACAGATCTTGCTCACAAAGCCAAACACTTGCGCTGAACCCTCGTATGTTGTGGAAGCATCATCACGGTCTTCGGTGTCATGGGCGGTCGGGCCAACCATGATCGTTCCGTCAAAAGTAGGAATAATCAGAATGCCCTTCGTATTCTTTGCCGGTATCGGGAATATAAGCCTCTGGACAAGCCCTTTGAGCCGCTTGTCCAGCATGTATTCCTCTCCCTTTCGGGGGTGTATGGTGAAATCCCGTAAACCGACCATCCCGGCAATCTTATCCGCATAAACTCCGGCACAGTTAATTACAAACCGCGCTTTTATTGTTTCCGGAGATGTATGCACAGTAAAAAAGCCTTTCTCGACAACGATCTTTTCTACCGCACAGTTCACTTTCAGATTTACACCGTTATCAACGGCGTTTTCACTCAGCGCATTGGCCAGTTCATAGGGATTGATTACTCCTGCTGATGGAGCATGCAATGCTGCAACGAGCGTATTGGAAAGATTGGGCTCCGCGTTACGGAGGCGGTCTCTGTCCCATATTTCCAGCGCCGGCACCCCTTTTGCCTCTCCCTGTTTTTTCAACCGCTCCAGCTCCGGAATTTCAGATTCGCTTCTGGCCACAACCAGTTCACCGATTCGGCGAAAACCGAAATTGAGATCTTTACACAGTCTGTCGTACAGCTTATTGCCACGGACAACAAGTTTTCCCTTAAGTGTATCCGGCGGGCTATGGTGTCCTGCATGGATAATACCGCTGTTTGTTTTAGTGGTACCGAAGCCGACCTCTTCGTATTTTTCCACTATAACGATGCTGAGCCGGTAGCGTGACAGTTCGCGGGCAATGGCACAGCCTATCACTCCGCCTCCGATTACCGCAACATCATACATAAAAGCTCCTTGAAA
>JAHJQU010000259.1 GCA_018819005.1 Pseudomonadota bacterium
CTGGAAAAGGGGTCGGTCTGGTTATTTCTCCCTGGAACTTTCCCGTGGCAATCCCCTGCGGCGGAATAGTATCCTCGCTTGCTGCCGGTAACACGGTTATTTTCAAGCCATCCTCAGAGGCCGTGCTCCCGGCCTGGACTCTCTGCAAATGTTTCTGGAGAGCAGGGGTTTCGAAAAAGACACTGCAATTCCTGCCGTGCTCAGGATCAGGCACAGGAGCGGGACTTGTAAATCATCCCGATATCGATTTTATTATTTTAACCGGCGGAACGGAAACCGGCCTTAAAATACTGAAACAAAGACCCGGCATCTTCCTTGCCGCCGAAACAGGAGGTAAGAATGCCACTATTGTCACCGCCATGTCGGACAGGGACCAGGCCATAAAGAACGTGCTTTACTCGGCATTCGGCAACAGCGGCCAGAAATGTTCGGCAACATCCCTTCTTATTCTTGAAAAAGAGGTATATGAAGACGAAAATTTCATAAAACAGCTTGTTGACGCCGCAAAAAGTTACAGGGTCGGGTCGGCATGGCGTTTCAGAAATAAAATGGGACCTCTGATCCATCCTCCGGAAAGAGACCTTAAAAGAGCCATTTCAAAGCTTGAACCGGAAGAAACATGGATACTTAAACCAAAAAATATCGACGGGAATCCTTGCATGTGGACTCCGGGCATAAAATGGGGAGTGACCCCAGGCTCCTATACCCATATGACCGAATTTTTCGGCCCCATACTCGGAGTGATGTGCGCAAAAGATCTCGGCCACGCAATTGAACTTGTTAACCAGACTGGTTACGGCCTGACCTCTGGATTTGAAAGCCTCGACAAGCGGGAGCAGAAACAGTGGAAAGATGGAGTCAGGGCAGGCAATCTTTATATCAACAGGGGAACAACCGGAGCGATAGTTCTTCGCCAGCCTTTCGGAGGAATGGGCAAGTCGGCAATAGGCGCAGGAATCAAGGCGGGCGGTCCCAATTATGTTGCCCAGTTTATGAACTTTGAAGATATATCATATCCAACAGCAGGAGCTTTAAAAAATGATCACGCGCTTCTGCGGATTGCGCAGGAGTGGAATCAGAAATTAAACTGGAGCGGGTTCAAAGATTTTAATGAGGATATATATAAAACGGTGAGGGCGGTAAAAAGTTATCTTTACAATGCAGAGCAGGAATTTTTCCCTGAAAAGGATTATTTCCATTTGCGGGGACAGGATAATATATTGCGCTACATTCCCGCAGGCAAAGTTGCAATCCGCCTTCATGAAGATGATACGCTTTTTGATCTTCTTGCCCGTATAGCAGCAGCAAAAATTTCGCGGTGCGAACTTATTGTCAGTATCCCGGCTGAACTTAATAACCCGGTTGCATCTTTTTTAGACGGCGTCGAAGGCAAGCTTTTTATGCAAGACACCCCAGTTATACGCCAGACTGACCCAGAGCTTGCTGAAATGACCGGAAAAATTCAACGTATCCGGTATGCTGCGCCGGAAAGGGTTTCTCCGGAAACCCTGAATCATGCGGCGAATACGGGATTTTATATTGCAAAATCACGGGTCGTCATGGAAGGCAGGATCGAACTTCTCCACTATGTAAAGGAACAGAGCATCTGTGACAGCTATCACCGTTATGGAAATCTGGGAGAGCGAAGTATGACGGCTTCGTAAAAAGTTTCCTCCTAAGGCGGACAGGATGACTTTTTGCTAAAGCCGCCAAGTATTATTTGACATAAAAAGTGCTCATGGTACTATCACAAAAAAATACGGGCATGAAGAATTAAAATTGCACCTTGCGGCATAGCCCCGATAAACGTGATTATTTTCAGTACCCCCTTGAGGGGTACTCTTTTCAGTACCCCCTTGAGGGGTATAAGTGCGTTAACGAAACTATTTTCTGCGGGAGAAATATGATGATAAACGATAGATTAAAAAAAACCATATTAACCGGGGTTTTCAAGATATTCGTCTTATCCTTAATATGCCTTCCCTTTTTAACCGGATCTTTACAC
>JAHJQU010000260.1 GCA_018819005.1 Pseudomonadota bacterium
CATATAGAGAGGTATAATGATCAACACATCTTCACATCAGCTCTTTGCTGAACGGATGCTCCAGAAGGATTCCGAGCTGATTCCCAAAATTCTTCGCTGCATGATAAATGACAGTCAGGCCGATTTGCTTGTTTCACTGCCCGGCACATCAGATGAGATGGCCGCCAAATTAAACCGTTCTGTTGAGGAAATAGATTCCGACCTTAAAGAGATGTTCAGGAAGGGCCTCGTCTTTAAGAAGGAAAAAGGCGGTAAAACAGCATGGCGTCCCCCTGCTCACCTGGCCCAGTTTCACGATGGAACTATTCTATGGCCTGAAGCGCCTCCTGAATTTTACGATCTCTGGCGCGACTATATGGACAAGGAATGGCCGGAGCTTGCTCATGTTCTGGTTAAATTTATGCCGCGCCCTTTTACGCGGGTTGTTCCCGTGGGAAAATCAATAGAAACAGGCAAGGTACAAGTCCTGGCGCCTGAAAATATCAGACAAATTATCGAATCCTCAAGCCGTATAGCTGTAACCAAGTGTACATGCCGCCTGACCATGCGAAAATGTGATGCGCCTGTTGAGGTTTGCCTTCAAATCAACCGGGGAGCCGACTATATCATTGAGAGAGGAACCGGCCGCGAAGTATCAAAGGAAGAAGCTTTTGACATCATCAATAAGACCGAAGAGGCGGGACTTGTCCATGTTACAATGAATAAGGCAGGAGTCGGCCATTTTATATGCAACTGCTGCGGCTGCTGCTGTCAGTCTTTTACAATGCTGATTTCAGACCGTCTCTCATTATGCGACCCGAGCCGTTACCGTCCTGTAGTCAATCCACAGACATGCCTTTCATGCGGAACATGTGAGGAAAGATGCTGGTTTGGCGCAATTACAGTCGAAGAAAAAAGCATTGCCCGTGTTCTTGAAGATAAATGTCTTGGATGTGGCCAGTGTGCCATAGGATGTCCTGAAAATGCCATAGAAATGACAGAAATCAGGGAACCCGGTTTTATTCCGGAATAACAAACCAATTCAATGCTGAAGCATATGATTTTATAAACCATAACCAAATAACAATTATATTTTAAATGGAGGAGATTCATGCCGATAAGAGATTATCAAAATATCCACGAAATGCTCAAGGAAACCGTTGACAGGTATCCCGATAAACCGGCTTACAAATGGTTTTTAGAAGCCGGCCGTTTAGACTCGGTAACCTGGAAGGAATTCTACGCACAGGTGCAAAATGTTTCAAAAAGCCTTATAGCCCTTGGAGTTAAAAAGAATGACAAGGTTAATATCCTGAGCTATACTTCCTACAGATGGATACTCGCAGATTGCGGAATTACAAGCATAGGAGCATGCACCGTAGGAATTTATCAGTCAAATCTGCCCAAGGACTGCGAGTATATAATCAATCATTCGGATGCGGTTGTTGTCTTCGCCCAGGACGATATCCAGCTTAACAAACTGCTCGGAATAAGAAAGAACAGCCCCAACATCCGCAAGGTTGTGCTCTTAAAGGGAACCGGCAACACAGAGGACAAATGGGTATTCAGTTTCGAGGAATTTCTTGAACTGGGCAAAGATATATCCGACAGCGAATTGAAAAAAAGAGTTGATGAGGTAACCCCCCTCAATCCCGCAGGAATAGTATATACATCCGGCACAACCGGGGTGCCTAAGGGAGCAGTACTTACTCATGATAACGTCACATTCACAGCCCAGTCGGTACATTTAAGCACCCAGATATTTGACAAAGATGAAGTATTTCTTTTTCTCCCCCTTGCACATGTATTCGCCCGCACCTGTGTTTATGCAACATTGCTTGCCGGATGCCCGACAACAATTACGCGCAGCATGGATACAATAATTGAAGACATAAAGTTTGCAAAACCACACTGGTTTGCGAGCGTACCCCGCATTTATGAAAAAGTTTATTCGAAGGTCTTAAGCGGCGCCGAAACAAAGGGGGGTCTTGCTCTCAAAATCTTCAGGTGGGCATGCAATGTAGGATATGAGATAAGCGATCTCAAGCAAAATAAAAAGCCCATTCCCGCTTCAACCGCTTTTAAATATAAAATTGCAACAAAACTCGTATTCAGCAAGATACAGGAAGCTTTAGGCGGCAGAGTCCGCTGGTGCATCAGCGGGGCAGCGCCTTTAAACCCGACGATAGCAAAATTTTTTCATGCGGCCGGGATACTGGTACTGGAAGGAATCGGCATGACCGAAAACACCTCTTTCACAAACCTTAACCGCTACGACAATTTCCGTTTCGGATGGGTTGGCCAGCCGGGCCCCGGTATAGAGCAGAAGCTTTCGGAAGAAGGCGAAGTTATGTACAGGGGACGCAATGTTATGAAAGAATACTACAAAATGCCCGAGGAAACGGCGAAAACCATCACGGAAGACGGATGGCAGTACACCGGCGACCTCGGAGAAATTGATTCGGAAAACTTCTTGAGAATTACGGGTCGGAAAAAAGATCTGATAATAACTTCGGGCGGAAAAAACATAGCCCCGTCCGCCATTGAGGGGGTATTAGCCACATCAAAATACATTAATCAGATATGCGTTATAGGTGATAAGAAGAATTTTCTCTCCGCACTGGTTACCATTGACCCTGATAATGTTAAGGATTATGCCAATGCGAAAGGCATAGCATATACAGGCATCGACGATCTTATTAAAAACGAAAAGATCAAAAAACTCATCGAAGATGAAATTGCCGAAAAAAACAAGGAGTTCGCCTCGTTTGAATCGATCAAAAAAATTACCATATTGCCTGAATTTACCATAGACAACGGCCTTCTGACCCCGACATTGAAGCTGAAAAAAAATGTGGCCATGGATATTTTCAAAAACGAAATTGAGGCAATGTATAAATAATGCTTAATCTCAAAACAGGCGATCTTTACAAATTAAAAACGGATGCCATTATCATACCGGTTTGTGAGAATTCTGAAATACATGATAACAGCGCTGTTATTTCAATCATGAGTCATACCAGGGCTGCAAAGGAATTCAATGGTGCAAAAGATGATGAATTGACACTTTTTAATCTTCCCGCAATGAAAGCCCCAAGAATAATTTTCCTGGGGCTTGGGAAAATAAAAAAAATTGATTCGGAATCTCTCCGGGCCTTTTGCGGTAAATCCGTAAAAAAATGCATCGGAAAAAAGCTTAGTGAAATTCTGATAGTAGTGCCTTCCGCAACAAAGCTGGACAATGAAATGCAGATTGTTCTTGAATCCATGATGGAAGGCGCATTTCTTGGCAACCATCTTTTTGATAAATACAAAAAAGAGAAAAAAAACAGCCCTCTGAAAAAAGTTGCTTTTTTTGTTGAACCACAAATTCTGAAAAAATTTTCAGGGTTGCCCTCCCGGGTTGAAATTTTTTGCAGCGGGACAATTCTTGCCAGGGAATGGGTCAGCATTCCTTCAAACGATAAAATTCCCGAACAACTCGCAAAAGATATGGCTGCTACAGCCGGAAAAGAGAGTCTTAAAGTAAAGATTTTTGACGAAAAAAAACTGAAACGTCTCGGTTTTGGCGCAATGCTGGCCGTTGCATCCGGGAGCAGTAACAATCCCAGGCTTCTTCTCCTCGAATATGATCCCAAAGGGGCAAAAAAGACCATAGCTCTTGTTGGAAAAGGGATTACCTTTGACTCCGGCGGAATAAATTTAAAGCCATCCGGCTCTCTTGAAGATATGAAAATGGATATGTCGGGCGCTGCAGCAGTTGCCGCAACACTGATTTCCGCCGCAAAAATGAAACCAGAGGTCAGAATAATCGGGGCCATCCCAATTGTTGAGAACATGCCTTCGGGCGATGCTGCAAGGCCGGGAGATATTGTTACAGGCTATGATGGAAAAACAATTGAAATCAACAATACGGATGCCGAAGG
>JAHJQU010000261.1 GCA_018819005.1 Pseudomonadota bacterium
ATTCTTAATAAGGACGAAGTGGCCAAGATTCTTTCAGCCCATACCAATATCAAACATAAGGCTATCTTAATGCTCATATACTCGGCTGGTCTTCGTGTAAGTGAGGTAAAGGTTGAGGATTTTGATATCGTGAGAAAATTAATTCACCTCATGCCCTGAGACATAGCTTTGCCACTCATTTATTAAAAAGCGGAACAGATCTGAGATATATACAAGAGTTGTTGGGTCATAAAAACAGTAAGACCACGGAGATTTATACCCACGTCAGTACCAAAAGCCTTGGGAAAATCAAAAGTCCTTTGGACGATTTAGATCTAAATGAAAGTGGGGAAGGGGACGAAAAAGGCAAGGGGACAAAAGGCTGAAAAACTTCAGCCAGAAATGAAATATCCGAAATAGTTCGCCTATAACACCCAAATCGGGAGTATATCCGAACTATAGTGAACGAAGTTAATAAGTAGACATAAATATGGCAATCCTCAAAGAGATATAGGAAACTTATGTCACTTTATTTTAGACGTTCACTATAATTTGTTTCGGAAATAACCAAGTTAGATGAAATTGGCCCCTCAAGCCGCAAGAGGAGGTGAATTTTAAATGGCAAGATGTTGGACATGTGGTTCATCTGTAAGTGGTTATCACTACAGGTGTTCACTGTGCAAAGATGCTTTACGAGAAATAGAAAGTCTTCATGAAACCGTTTCTGAAGGTTTTGCGGATTTGGCAAGAATTCAAGAACAGGGTTTTAATCAACTATCTGATCAACTTTCAGAAATTTCTACTATTCTTGAATGGGGTTTTGGCGAACTTAGTTGGCAACTTCAACAGCAGACTGATGTTTTACGAAGTATCGACCATACACTTAAAACCCCGAGTGAGACCAAAGCCAATGAGTGGCGACTCCATGCAGAAGAATTGAGGCGTAGAGGCGTATTAGAGGAATCTGAAGAATTCTTTTTAAAAGCTCTCAATGAGTATCGCTTAGATTACAGAATTTATGTTGGCATTGCTGAGACCTATCTTCAGATGAGCAAATTTGACAACGCCATAGTCCTTTTAGAGAAAAGCCTTCCTCACGCCCCACAGAAAGAGATTGACTATAAAAGTTACTCTTATCGGCTGATTGGACACATATATGCGTGTAAGGAGGACTATATCAAGGCACTCGATGCCTTACGTTCCTCAATAAAATTATCGCCGGATTATGCAGACGGTCTTTATGATTTCGTCCAATATGCTTCTTTAGTAAGTGACGATGTGATAGAGCGTATATGTGCTCAAACTTTCAGACAATGGGGCCACAACTGGCAAAGGGCGGTTGAGTTAAGAGACTACGACCTGATATGTTGGCTTGCCCTTTCAAAGGCAATAAAAGGCAAAGCAGTTTTGTTTTCTCTTGCAGAGAAAGAAAGAAATTTTGAGCAACGAAGAGAATTGGTTCAACGTGTTTTAAAGAATTTATTGGACAATGCACGTGGAAAAGTAGAGGTCACTATTATTATGACGAAAATAGATCCTATTTCAGAAGAAGTAGAGAGGGCAATATCTGGAGCAAAAAGCTCGGCTGATAAATTCAGAGGGGTAGACCTTGAATGCGAGCGTATTTACAACGATGCAAAATCTAAATTGAAACTTGCAAAAGATAAACTAACATCGGGCGATTATTTAAAGGTTTTAGAGGCAGAGAAAATCGCAGAAGAATCATTATCCCTTTTTGAGAAAAGTAAAGAGAAGGCACGTTCAGAGCAAAATTATTATGAAAACAGTTTTAAAAGTAAACTAAAGTCCACATTTGATTTTGGTGAAATTGCTGCAGCGAGTGCGGGTATAGGATTTTTACTCGGTATCGGTGGGTGTATAGCTCATCTCATGAAAGGCTATAAAAATGTTGATGATCCTATTGGCACTTTTTTCTCAACAGGATTTACTACTTTCTTTATAGCGATGATTGGAATTCTATTTTGGAGAATTTATAAGCTCTATGTTGAAAAACCAACATCTAAAGATAAAGATTAAACTATACGGGGCAGCAACTTCATCTAACAGAGTGCTTGAGATTAAACACCCAAAGGCTACGCCCTTCTCAAGCACTCGAACGTTAGATGCAATTGCGGGCAGGGAAAAAGGAGGATGAAAGATGATAAACAAAATTATAAATGGGATTTCTTTTTACGTGGTAACACTTTTGTTTCTATGTTTTGTCATAGGATGTGAGAGTTTACAGGGTTTACAACTTAATCATACAGAAGCGAGCCTTCCGCCAGCGTCAGCGAGTGTTCCACTTCCATCCGATCTTCGGATCGTTCAACCCTCTACAGGAGTCCCAAAGGAGTTGAGAGCGTTTTCAGGAAAATGGACTGGTGTGTGGGATGGCATATTGAACCATATCTTGGTTGTCGAAGAGATCAATCCACCGCATGCTATTGCAGTTTATGCCTATGGGGCCGCGAGAGAGTGGGGCATCGATCGGCCAAACTGGAGTCGGGTACGCGGCGAATTCATAGATGGCACGACACTTAAACTTTCTCTGCCACGGCCTGCAACGGTGATTTACCGGATGCGTCAGGACGGTACACTTGATGCAACCTGCGAATACGCAAGGGGGACTTCACGGGCAAAGATGACACGAATGAAGGAGTAAGAAATCCGTCCAGAGTTCTGGTTATCAGTTGGTACTTCGCCTAACACAGCACAAACGGTTAACGCCCAAACCTGACGGCTTCGTTTGTGCTGGGATCGTTAGATGCAATTGCGGGCTAAATTCAAAAGAAAAAAGTAAAAGTTATGGCTAATGAAATCAGAAAAATAAAAGATGCCGCTGAATCTCAGTTAAAGAAAACCGATGAGATAATTGCCAGTCACGAGGCGGTTGCTGATATGATTTCTGAAGTCAACAATGCCATTTCGGAAGTTAACGATACCCTTACATCTGGTTTTACTATGCTTGGCGCTGGGCTGCAGGAATTATGTTTTATCACAGAAGATGGTTTTCGGGAAGTCATTGATAGATTAGACCTTCAAAGTCAGGCATTGGAAGCAATCAAAGAGATATTGGAGAGGCCATTAGATACTCAGGCAAAGGAACTACGAAAAAGGGCAGAAGTTGCCTATTTAAATAACTGGTATGATGAGGCAGAAACGGATTTGTTGGAGGCTGAGAAGAAAAATTATCAAGACTTCATAGTTCACCAAATCTTAGGCAATATCTATTACCACCATAAAAAGAATTACCCGAAATCTCTTGAGTATTATCAAAAGGCTGCTAAGTATGCCACACCAGTATCAAAAAAACATGCAGCCAATGCGCTCATTTGTGCGGCTATAACCTATTACCAACTTGGACAATTATCCGAGGCATATAAAGTTTCAAAAACAGCATTAGAGTTATCACTGGATGATCCACATGTTTTATACCAGCATGTAAGATACTCAGCAAAGATGGGGTATGAATTTACAACTTTCTTAAAATGTTGTGTTTACGCAGACCCTAATTACCTCGTAACGGCTGATGGAGATGAAATGTTTTCTGATGCGAAGGGAAAGATAAAGAAATTAGCCGAAGAACTAAGGGATGAAAAAGGGAAAGCGGTAAATACTTTAATACAAGCGATTAACACTGCGAAGAAAGAGGCAGAGTCAGTAGGGATAAATGACTTTACATCTTTAGACAAACAATTAGCCGAGATAAAAAGGTTATGTTCTCTCAACAGCTATTTTGATTTTCTGAAAGCGGAACAAATTGCTCGAAAAGCATATAAAGAAAGTGTGGAAGAATGGATAGAAATAAAAAACTCTTCCATCGGAGATGAGAATACTTCTCTTAGCGAACTGAGGTCGAAAGAAAATGAAGTTAAGAACAAGACATGTGCTGGATGGGGTTTGATCCCTGCAATTATAGTAGGAATTTTAGCTGTATTTGTTATTAATTCTAATCCAGATTTATATGAACCGAGAAAAATTGGACCTGTGGAAGTCCTTACGATTACACATGCTGGTGGTGTATCTCTAAGCGGCAATACATATTATAGGGGAAGTACATTTGAGGTGGTAAATAAAACTAAGGAGTCAATTTGTATATGTTTTAAATACGGTAATGTAGAGTGCTATAACCGTGAAGGAATCCTTGAGAATTCTAAATTAGACACCGGATATGTTAATGATTACAGTAAAACATTACGCGAGGTTTCGCTATTTTTTTGGGTGCTTGGTTTCCCAATCATTGTTTGGATTTTGTCAGCAATTATTATAAAAAGGATTAAACTTAATGAGGTAAGAAACCAAATAGAAAAAGTGGAGAATAATATTGCAGAACTAAAAAATGATATTACAAAACTTGCAAGTCTGAAAGCGGCACCTGTTGCGGTGGCCGCGGGCACTGCAACGGGCGTTGCGACCCCGGCTACCGAGGTCAAGACCGGGTTCACCGTGGTCCTTAAGGAATCTGGCGCTGACAAGATAAAGGTCATCAAGGAAGTGAGGGCGGTAACAGGAGTCGGACTCAAAGAGGCCAAAGACCTCGTAGAAGGCGCCCCCAAGACGATCAAAGAGGGAGTTTCCAAGGAGGAGGCGGAGAAGATAAAGCAGCAGATCGAGAGCGCAGGGGCAAAGGTAGAACTCGGTTTAAATAGGGACATCCATTAAAATAGAATTAGCCCGCAACCACAACTAACATGGTGCAAAAGATTAACATCCAAACCCATCGGGCTTCTTTTGCACCAAGCCCGTTGTTTGCTCATTGCGGGCAGTGAAAAGAAGGAAATGAGATTATGATGCCTAAAAGACTTTCACCGGCAATCTTTGGGATTGCCCTTATATGCTTTTTTCTTCCATGGGTTAATGTCTCCTGTCAGGGGCAGAAAGTTGCGACCTTCAGCGGGATTCACCTGGTTACAGGAACGACTGTAGAACAACCACAGATGTTTGGCCCTGCAGAGGAAAGAAAGATAGGAGGAGAGACACTCGCAATCCTTGTTCTTTTATCTGCATGTGCTGGACTTGCCTTGAGCTTCTTAAAGGACAAGAAAGGCGTTATGGGCAGTGCTGTAACAGGTGGTATGGGGGTAATTTTTCTCCTCTTCCTTAAGTCAAAACTTGATAATGATATCTTGCGAGAAACTGGGGGGATGTCACAACTTGATTATGGGGCTGGATTCTATCTGGCATTACTTCTCTTTCTTTCTGCCATTGGTGTAAATGCCTATTCTATGGCACAGGGCAAAGGGATTTCTCTACTTCAAGGCAAAAGTGTGTCTGGCTATAAATTCTGCACTCAGTGCGGTGCAAGAAACGAATCGGGCAATGAATTCTGCAAAGAGTGTGGAACTAACTTTTCTTAAGGGGGAAACCATGACAGACTTCTTTGAAAAGGTAAAACAAGGTGTAGGCAAAGGGATTACGACGGTAAGCGTTAAATCAAAGGAAGTAATTGAAACCACAAAGATCAAAGGTCAAATCGGGACACTTCAGGAACAGAAGAAAAGCGACTTAGAGGAACTTGGGAATATTGTTTATACAATGTTCCTCAAAGACAGTTTTGATATGGAAAGGGTTAAAGAGAAATGTGAGACGATTAGGGGATTAGGCAGCCAGATAAAAGACAAGGAAGTGGAATTAAGGCAGACTCATCTTAAGGCACAGGAGGCACTGGGCAAGCCAAAGGCTATTGGTATATGTGATTGCGGTGCAGAGATTTATGAGGGCGTCAAGTTCTGCGGTAAATGCGGAAAGAAGATAGAGGAAATTATTAAGAAGACCGATGAAGAATTATCACCAGAGGAGGTTTGTCCTCAATGCGGCGGCAAGCTTTTACCAGAGGCAAAGTTTTGCAGTAAATGCGGGGCTAAAATAGGATGAAAAATCCGACAGGGGTTGAAAGGAAAGGGTAACTATGTTTTGTCCCGAGTGTGGGGCGAGGGTTCAGCAGGTTAAAGATAGTACATCTTCGCCTCAAACAAGTGGCAGTCTTGACAGACAGACTCTTTTAGCTATGATTGGTGGCGGTTTACTCCTTGTCTCGTTTATTATGCCATGGATTGATTCAGGCTTCATTTCTGTATCTGGTTTTGAACTAATAAAGGTAGCATCAGGTGCAGAAAAACTTCTTGCTTTAATAGCTTGGCTTGTCCCTGTTGGTGGAGGAATAACAGCATATTTTACATATACTAAAAATGTGAATATGAGACTTGCGTCTCTTATCACAGGGGAAATTGCACTGGTGGTGTATATATGGCTAATTTTTAGCATAAGGGGAGATGTAGGTGGTCTTGGTAATGTATTCAATATAATGGGGATAGGGCTATATTTAATGATGGTAGGAATAGCCTGTTTATTGATTGGAGGCAAAAAATGAATACATTCATGCTCGTGAAAATTGAAAAGGCTAGAAAACGAATATCAATTATCATTTTTTGTTTTCTTGTGCTGATTACTCTTTCCTCATGCCTTGAGGTCAAACAACAGATAAATATCAACAAAGATGGTTCTGGGGATGCAAGGCTTGAGGTTGCTGTTCAGGATGTATGGGCTCCACAGGTAGTTCCAAAACTCAAGTCAGATATGCCAAAAGGATGGAATGTTATTGAAGAAAAGGCAAAAGAAGGCAAGCAGGTTATTGTCCTTGAAAGGAAGTTTAAGGACATATCAGAGCTAAATGACGATGAAACCAGCTATGCCTTCTCATCTGAAAGAAAAGGCTTTATGAAAAAATCTTACGCCATTGAGGTTAAATACCTTAAAAGCTCGGATATGCCTTTTCCTTATGAGGTTGCCATAAAAACTCCGGGAAGCATTGAAGAAACAAATGGGCAAAAGATTTCATCTGGTGAAGTAAAATGGGGTCTTCAGGGCTTGCGAAGGGGAACAGAACTAACTGTCAAATCTTCAGGAATTGCAATGCCTGACTTTGCATCATTGAAGGAGTCATTTAACAAGACTTTTAACTCTCTTTTCTATCGTGAAGCAATAGTCTTTCTCCGTGACGGCAACCTCTGGGTTATGGATAGCGATGGTAAGAATCAGAAGCAGTTGACAAAAGAATGGGTAGGGAGTTGGAGTATATCAAGAGATGGAAAGATAGTTTTTGATAGATTTAATTCTTTTGAGTATGAGGAAGTTAAACGATTAAACGATCCAAATCTCTATTATATTTCTTCTGTTAAAAAGGGAAAGATTGAAAAATTAACCACTGATAACATAAGCAGTAATCCTGCAATATCTCCTGATGGAAACAAGGTTGCTTTTGTAAAGGTAGACGAAAAATTTAGTGCTGCTGAGGCACAGGAATTGGTATCTCAGGGTTACAATCCCACATATGTAAAAGAAGGAGCTACCAAGAAAACAGGGGTTTATATTTTTGATCTTAAAACAGGAGGGCAAAAGAGGGTTGTTGGTGAATTGCCATCTCAATTGTCGCCTGATGTGTATGGAGGCATAACGAAGTGGATTGATCATTCCTTATTCTGGTCACGAGATGGGGACAAATTGCACTTTGAAAGGGATTTTATACCTTATGCTGAAAAAGGCAGTGTTCGCTCTGCCTATATTTTAAATTTAGATAGTGGCGGGCTTGAATATATTGGCGAACAGGGGGGAATATTAGATTGGGTTGGTGAGAAAATTATATATACGGCAGAAGGAACTGCGTGGATTTACGATATTAGAACTAAAAAGACTCAGGACTTGGGTGAAGTAGATCTTGAGTTATCACCTGATAAGAAAAAAGCGGTTTACAGCAGAATAAATAGTAAAAAAACGGAGCAGGGTTGGATATCGTGGAGTAATTTGTTTATAAGTAATATGCCTCTCAAAAACCCTATAAAATTATTGACCTCTAACCCGAGAGAGTCTTTTCGTAATCCGACCTGGAGTTTCGACGGAACTATAATTGCATTTGTTAGAGAGCAGACTGGAGATAATGCCCAAACATCTCTATGGATTATCAATCCCGATGGTTCAAATCTCAAAAAACTTGCTGACAATGCATGGTCTCCGGAGTGGACATCAATCCCGAGAATCACTTTCATATCACCATCACTGGCAAAGACAATTATCTTTATAGCAATAGTATTGACAGGCATTTTGCTCCTTTTCGGTATGGTCTTAATAACAAGAAAAGCGGTCAAGGCAGTAATACCAAAAGGCAAGCCTATTTCAAAAGGTGTCTTCTGCACTCAATGCGGAAAAGGGAATTCTCCAAGTGCATCCTTCTGTGTCAATTGCGGGCAGAAGCTGATAAACAAAAAAATAGGGGCAGCGGAGTAAAAATGACAAGGGTCAAACCTTTAAAATTTAATTTTAGAAAAAGGGGATGCCCGCACCAACAGATAACACGTTGCAAAAGACTTATGTGCAAACCTTTCAGGCTTCTTTTGCAACGGAAACGTCAGCTGCTCATCTGCGGGCGGAAGGAGGATTGAAAGATGATAAACAAAATTATAAATAGGATTTCTTTTTACGGGGTGCTTTTGTGTCTATGTTTAAGTATCTTGGGATGTGGAAGTTTACAACTTAATCTTCCTGTAACTATAAAAAGCGCTGCTCCGAGAACAGAAGGCGAATTATGGATATATAAAGATGATACACCTACTCCTAATAATCGGAGGGGTAGTTTTGATTGGCATCAAGAGCCTATATGTCGTGGATGCACTATAGTTTTGGGAGCATGGTTTATAGAAAAAAGTAGTAATAGTCCTAGACCTGTAAAAGCAACATGGGAGATAAGGAAGGGTGAGAAAGATATAATAAGCATAACTCCGCTTGAAGGGGGACACAAGGTTATTATCAGAGGATTACGCTCTGGAACGGTTAGAGACATATTAGTAAGAAGTGAAGAAGGGCATCAAATCCATTTATTTGATATTACTGTAAAGTAAAATTGGAGGTGGTGATTTTGAAAAAGAACGGAAGCATATTTAAGTATCCTATTCCAACTCTAATAGCGATGGGTATCTTCATGGTAAGCTGTCAAGGTCTTCAAGTAAATATTCCTGTGGAAGTCCAACCTGTAAAGCGTGAAGACGCTGCTTTATTGGTTTTAGTTGAAAACAAGTCCTCTCGGCAAATCAAGATCACTTATCCTATCTCAACAGGAATGTTAAAACAAAATCAGCATACGGTATTCCGCTTACCGAAACCAGGCAATCATAAAGTTGTCATAACAGCCTATTCAGAAGACCCTGATTATCGTGATGTCTATCGTCCTGTTGCAACTGTTGAATTGCCTGTGTTTTTAAATGGTTATGATATAGTTAAAGCAAGAGGAAATTTTGTTGGATATTATTTGGAAGTTACAGAGGGAATGTTGTTGCCAAATAGATAGATGAAAGCATTAGAGAAATTAAAAACTGGGAAGGAGGAAAAATTATGTCTAATGGCAAATATGTCGTTTATGTCTTTTTCTTTATAGCTGCATTTATGCTAATGGCTGGGATAGGAGGAAAGTTTACCGCAATAGCGGAGGCACAAACACAGCCTGCTGGGAAGCCACTTACTAATGAAGATATTATCTCTCTTGTGAAGGCTGGGTTAAGTGATACTGCTATTGTCTCCATGATTCAAAAGTCTCCGACACAATTCAACCTTAATCCTGACGCTTTGATTAAACTTAGGAAAGATGGAGTTAGCAATACCGTGATTGAAGCAATGATGGAATATAAAAGTTCTTCAACTGCTGGAGAGGTGAAAACTCCATTAATTCCTTCGGCTTATGGATATTATGTCATAGACGAAAACCAACTTATTGAGCTTAAGCCAACGCCAGTTATCACCAAGATAGGCATACGACCCGGAGGCCCGCGTAGTGGAAATGCTGGTATTGCAATGGATGGATTCGCTGAAGAACCGTCAATCAGCATCAAAAGCAAGTTGCCAATTTTCATTGTATATCAGCAGAATATAGATGCAAGAGGCTTTCGTCTTAGTGATTTAGTATATGTGGGCACAAAGCAAGCACACCAATTTAACTATTTCGGAACAGGCCAGACTTTCTTTAGGGGCGTTTACTTCGTTGATTATTACGATACAATTCAGATAAACCTCTGGCGGCCCAGGAAAGAGATACGGCTTCGCATTGAACCAGTAGAAGGAAAGTCAGGGATGTTTAGATTAATTCCTGAATCGTCCCTTGGCCATGGTAAATACACACTCTATTTCAAAGGTGCTATCCATCCCGATGGTACAATCTTTGTAGCAGAACATGAACGGCAAGAATCGGCATTTTATTTTAAAATCGAACAATAAGTTTTAAGGAGGTTACTAAATGCTAAAATTCGTACAAAAACCAACACTATGTATTTTACTTGTTTTAGTGAGCTTTTCGTATGTTGTAGCTGCGGAGAAGACCTTTACCCCTGCGAAGGATTATAAGGGAGACATGTATGTTGTCATTAAGGCTGGAGGAGCTGTTGGTTATGAGGAGTGCAGTAGGATAAAGGTAATTTGGGGGCCGTGGGAAACAGAACCAGTTTCAGCTATTCAGAGTGCACGCTCGTTAAAACCTCTGGCAATAAAATTTGAGAAAAATAAAAAAGATCAAGTCCCGTTAACAGTTATCGCCAATTGTTCAGCTTCTATTGAATTAAACTCTGGCAAGCCAGACTCTCGAAGTTATGAGGTTATAGAGCCTCGCTGGGGAAGAAGATAAGGAGGTTTAGGAAAAATGAACAATCTTTTTAGAAAAAAGCAAAAGGTATCAAAATTATTGTTTTCAATAATAGTAGTGTTCGTTGTGGTTCTTAACGCATGTTCTATAGAGGCAAAGTCGCTGAAGAAAGGGGAAGTTTACCGTTCGTTGGATGGGGCGGCCATAGAAGTTATTTCAGGTGATGAATTGGAGATAACTGAAGGCGGTAAAACAACTGTTGCCAGGTATGGATTTAAGGATGATAAGTTGCGTGTAGTGATTGGCGATACGGTCATCTATTTTGAAATAGTGAAGGAGTGGCTGAAGGATGAGAAAAGCGGGAAGGTTTACTATACTAAAGATGGATTAGTTAAAAAGCGGACTGAATTAGCTGCATTAGAAGAAAAAAAGCG
>JAHJQU010000262.1 GCA_018819005.1 Pseudomonadota bacterium
ATTTATCATGATTTTCCTCTTAACCTTTTGATTCTGTTGACTATTAATATCAACCAAATTATGGAAAGTCAAGAGAAATATTTATATTATTTAAATTATTTCAGTATGTTATAAAATTATACTTTTTACGAGTCCATCATTAATGATAACTCCATTCTTACCAAATATGGCAGAGAACTGCTGGTAGAATGGCATGGCAGCCCTGTCTTCAAAGAAAATGGCGAATTCGACTTCTTTTTCGGCGTCGGCATAGATATCACCAAGCGCAAGCAGGCCGACGATGCAATCAGAGAATCCGAAGACAAATTCAGAAACTTTGCCGAGCAGTCGATTGTCGGCATCAACCTCATCCAGGACGGCGTTTTCAAATATGTAAATCCTAAATTCGCAGAAATGTTCGGATACACCATTGAAGAATGTCTTAACACCATGTCTTTCAGTAAATTCGTATATCCGGATGACCTGCCTATAGTCGAGGAACATATTCTCAGGAGATTATCAGGAGAAGCAAATTCGGTCAGGTACACCTTCAGAGGAATTAAAAAAACCGGAGAAATAATCCATGTCGAGATTTTCGGATCTTCTATTCTTTTCAATGGAAAGCCGGCCTCCACAGCGACATTGTTGGATATCACCGAACGCAGGCGGATGGAGAATGAGATACGGGAACTGTCTTTGCGAGACCATCTCACTGATCTGTACAACCGGCGTGGATTCATTTCCCTTGCGGAACAACAGATTAAAATGGCACAAAGAGCGGAAAAAAAGATGCAGTTGACATTCATCGATGTCGATGGCCTGAAATTGATCAATGATAACCTGGGCCATAAGGAAGGAGACAAAGCTCTGATCGAAACGGCGAACATTCTCCGGCATGCTTTCAGGCAGTCGGATATCATTGCCCGGGTTGGAGGGGATGAATTTGCCGTACTTGCCATAGATACAATGGATATGAATTCCGAAGCCTTTTCGAAACGCTTTCAGCAAAAAATTGACGAATTTAATGCAAAAGAACTCAGGAAATACATGATATCCATGAGTTGGGGTACGGCCATCTTTGATCCCAAATCGTTTATATCCATGGACGAACTCATGTCATCAGCAGATAAGTTAATGTACACTCAAAAAAGGGCCAAGCAAAAAGGCGTTTTATGACTTTTTACGAAGGCCTTAAACATGGAGAATAAAATGGCAAAACTTTTTGAAGAAACACAAATCAATGGAATGGTTCTGGCCAACCGGTTTGTCCGGTCGGCAACATGGGAAGGGATGGCAGGCGAAGACGGGAGTGTAACACCAAAACTGATTGATTGCATGATCAACCTCGCCAGAGGCGGCATCGGACTGATAATCTCAAGCCATACCTATATTCACCGGGCCGGACAGGCTGGTCCATGGCAGCTCGGGGTTTACAGCGACGACCTTATCCCCGGACTCACTGCCATGGCAGATGCAGTCCATAAAAACAGCGGCAAAATTGTTATGCAACTGGCCCACGCCGGTTTTTTTGCCAATGCCAAACTCTCCGGACATCAACCCTTTGCTGTTTCCGACGTTGAGGGAATGGCCAAATCTCCCCGCAAGGAGATGACTGTACAAGAGATTGGTGAGATAGTGCGGGCCTTCACCGATGCCGCAAAAAGGGCCAAACGCGCCGGCTTCGACGGAGTTCAGATCCATTCGGCTCATGGATATCTTATGAGCCAGTTTCTCTCACCTGCATTTAACCGACGCACCGACAAATACGGCGGGAGCGTAGAAAACCGCGCCAGGGCTCTCTCATGGAAACGCTTCGGGCTGTCAGGAGCAGTGTTGGGCAAGACTATCCGGTGCTCGTTAAAATGAACAGCCGTGATTTTATCGAAAACGGCCTCATCCTTGAAGATTCAATACAGATTGGGAAGATGCTTGAAGAAGGCGGGATCGACGCCATCGAACTGAGCGGCGGAGTCCTTACCAGTGATAAGCTGAGCCCAAGCCGGATGGGGATTCATTCCGAGGAGAAGGAAGCCTATTTCAGGCAGGAAGCCAAAGCCTTCAGGGAGAAGGTTGCCGTTCCTCTTATTCTGGTTGGCGGAAACCGCTCTTATAATATAGCAGAACGTATAATTGCCGAAGGGACCGCCGATTATATTTCCATGTGCCGCCCCCTGATCAGGGAGCCCGGTCTGATAAACCGATGGAAATCCGGAGACTTTGCAAAATCCGCCTGCCTGTCGGACAACCAGTGCTTCGGCCCGGCCAGGGCCGGAGAAGGGATCTACTGTGTCACTGAGAAAAAAGAAAAAGCTTTATGACATAAGAGACCTCGCTCGTTGAACTTGTGTAAATACAATCCGTCTTCTATCCAACTGCAACATTTGTCATTACAGAGGGACATCAAAGGATGGAGGAGGAAATCCGAAGCCGCTCCATATTCTCACAGAACTGCTCGATATTTCAAACTATCATGTGAGCCATATGATTGTTCATAATGCAAATCATTTGGTTTTAGCCTCTCTCATCGTTTTCAGGACTTCAATGCTGCTTTTCAGTCCTCTGGTATACTTGGCCATACTAATTGACATCCCGGCTATTTGGGCCAAGGCCTGAACAAAGTTAACATCATCCAATGTGAATTCCCACGGTTCCGAAGTATAGACACGCATCACTCCCATTACGTTGCCGCCGACCACGATCGGAGCCGACAAAATCGAAGCGATTCCTTCCTTATGCGCTTCCTCAGGGTATTGAATCCTTGGATCATCCATGACATCATAAATTGCCACGGGTCCCTCATTCAGCGATTGAGCAATCGAACGCATGGCACTTAAAGGTCCCTTGTTGATATATTCATCACTCAATCCATAAGACGTTGCCAGCTCTAACTCATTGGTTTTACGATTGATCAGAAATAACGCACAGGCCTTGGCTCCCAAAGCGGTCTTGATGCTTTCGACTGTCATCAGCGCTACTTCTTCCGGATCCTTAGAATGTGAAATGGCCTTTGTGACCTTAAGAAAAGTCTCATAATTGATAAGCTGTTTTTTCATTACGACCTCCTTTCGTGCTCATGTTAATTGATTTAATTTAAATACCTTGGTTTATCGGATTTATTTTAAATGAGCTTCCACAAACGGGTAAAAATAATGGAATTAACGGAGTATGAAAATCTACTATTTAAAAACTGGTTGAAAAGAGCTGGTTGATGAAGAGTCGTCCAGATTACCGTCCGATTACCTGGGCTTCATCCTGAGGGAATATGAAGGATTTACTGAAGAGATAGCAGCCCTATTCAAACGGAAAAAGATTTATACTTGATATATAGTTCAATTAATCAATTTTATCAAATTATTTTTGCACAGCACACGATATTTTTTGAATCTTTTGGATATGTAAAAAGTTACTGGGACGATCGCGCTGAACGGGCACGGCGAAACAGCGAGCGCATTCCTCACTGCTGGGGAGAAATCTCCAAAATTCTTAATGCGGTTTTTATATTATATCCTTCCTGAAAGTCACAGTTAAATATTTTCATGGAAATAGTAGATTTCAAATGCAAATCGTGATACTGAAACTCTAAATATAAAGGTAATTGCAATAGTTACATTCTGCGCAGCAATACTGGAGGGAAATATGAACTGGCTGATAAATACTTCGTTCCTTATAAAGAGCGGGTTTTTTTTACGAATGATGAGGTTACAGGGATTTTATAGCGATCTACACAATGGCAGGCATCGTACGAAAACATGAATATCAAGCTTCTTTTATACGGATTTTAAGGAGTTTCAGCTTCCTGAAGATGGATGCGTCAATATTATTATAACCAGATTAATGCTGTTGGAGGTGACGACATGTTTATGGGCCGCGTGATTGTTATAATTCTAATGATATTGAGCCTCCCTTTTACGAGCATGGCAATCTCAAGGGAATTTATTGAAAACTATACTTACAGCGCTGGGGAATCCGACAGCAAACTGACTTGCCGGATGTTTTCACTGATTGAGATCAAACGTATGCTGCTGGAAAAAATCGGGACGTATCTGGAGTCCCGGACTGAAATTAAGGATTTTCAGATCGAAAAAGATGAAATTATCGCCTTCACAGCCGGTATCGTTAAACTGGAAATTCTGGATGAAAAGTGGAACGGTGAAAAATATTCTTTAACGGCAAAGATAGAGGCCGATCCGGAGGACATCACCAAAGCCATTAATAATCTGCGAAATCAGCACGATAAAATGGAGAACATCCGGAAACTAAAGGAATTCAATGATGACTCTCTTGAACAGATCCGGGAAATGCAGTTCCGGATGCAGCAGCTCCAGTCGGATATTCTCAGGATCAACCAGGACGCGAACGCCAATAAAAGTATACTGAATGCTTGGGGCCTGTATGAAAAAGCCGTTGAATTACGCCAGAGTGGTAAAACAAAAGAGGCCATCGAAGCATTAAATACCGTAATTCAGAACAACCCGACTCACCTGGCGTATCTCGAGCGCGGAATGGCATACGAGGAGATGGAAAGGTATGATGATGCCATAGCGGATCTGACTGAAGTCCTGAAAGCTCAGCCGAACATGCGGGGTGCCCTGTGGGCCAGAGGTAAGGCCTACAATAAATCAGGAAACAAAGGATATGGTCGGAGAGATATCGAAAAGTCGGCCGAGCTGGGTAACGGCAAAGCAAAGAAATGGCTGGAAGACCATCCTGGGGGGGGCGGCAGCGGTAAACGAAAGTCTAAGCAGCCTTAGCATTTGATAATTTCGGTTGTTATTCGAATATGGAGGAATAATATTTTTTGCAATACCATCAAATACCTAATTCCATAGTTGAAGTGGGCCGCAATGTCTGAGTGGAAATGAAATACTATTAATATAATTAGCTTGTTAATAAAATAGCTGCCCGCTTTCTCTCTTTACTTCTACAAAAATTAAGACTGTGTTTCGGGTTGCTTTATGCTACGATACGATAACTGTCGAAAGCATCGTTCTATGGCGACGTGCTGAATGACACCAACCAGCGCATTGAGCAGACGCCATTAGACGAGACCTTTGCATAACGCCCCCTTTTTCCCGATTACTGTGTCAGGCTCAAATTTCAATCCTCGAAATACTTAATGTATTCCTGTGGTTGAAATTATCGCCTTCCTTGTACTTGGTCAAAACTGGATGTTCTTCAAAGGTCTCTATACATTGACTGTATTTTAATACGCTCTGGTCGTGCTGTTCATGCAAACCTTTACTATACTTAGATCCGTAATACTCTGTTATTACGACAATCTGTCGCTGAACAGTCGCAGGTGGCATGTTTGATACTGAGAGCTTCCTGAAAGCAACAATCAGACAAAAGCTGAAAATAGTGCTGATAATAAGTGGCAATTTTCATCTTGTGACGGGTCTTTCCAAATCTAAAATTTTGACAAGAGAACACCCGTATGGACCATCTTTATGAAAAGAGGCTATAGTAACTTATAGATCACACCACCCCAGGTCAATCCCGCCCCTAAGCCGATGAACAGGATGGTGTCCTTTGGTTTCAGCATGTTTTTTTCCATAAGTTCGTCAAGTGCAATAGGAATGGATGCCGCAGTTGTATTCCCATATCGTTGAATATTGTTATACATTTTTTCTACCGGGATATTCATCCGTTCCCTGTAAGCTTCGTTTATTCTCAGATTTGCCTGATGGGGAATAATCATATTCAGGTCTTCAATTTTTATGTTTGCTTTTGCCAACAGCTCCTCTGTCACTTTTGGCAGGCGGGTCACAGCCTGTTTGAATACGGTCTTTCCATCCATATAAGGAAAATGTTCCTTGTTTTTTATTACGGTTGGACTAATTGCCTGCCCGGATTTTCGGGCAGGTAATCCAACCCGCAATGCCCCTGAATATTTTCCGTCAGCATGGAGAATCGATGTTATGATTCCAACTTCCTCACTGGTTTCGACAGCTTCAATGCAAACAGCACCGGCACCATCGGCAAAAATCACCGCTGTATCACGGTTTTCGGTTGTCAATTCCAAGTACCGGCTTTGGAATTCAGCACCTACCAAAAGGATCTTCTGTGCTTTTTCGCTCCTGATATAAGCATCGCAGATCTCCAGTCCATGCAGAAACCC
>JAHJQU010000034.1 GCA_018819005.1 Pseudomonadota bacterium
CTGTTTTCCTGGGTCTTCTCCCTTTTGCCCACATCGACCTGAAAAAACGCATGAAATCGTCAAAAGGCACGGGGGCCACCTCTTCGGGAAGGCCGAGGCGATATCTTGCAAAAAGGGTAAGAATAATCTTTTTATGGTTTAAAAAGCGGTCCTGAACCTGGCTTATCTCAACAGTCATAAGGCGCATAAGATCATCGAAGGCCATAACAGATTCGAGCACCCTCTCGCATTCTTCCACTTCCGATAAGGCGGCAAATTCTCTGTAAATACGGCCGGTTTTAAAGTTATCAAAATAAAGCGGCTTCTTGATTAAAAGCCCGCCTAAAACTCCCATCCATTCTTCTCCCCAGAAGGAAAGCGGAAGCCCGAATTTTGCAAACCAGGCACTCTGTACCCATTTTTTGGCACTCTCCTTGAGTTCAAGGGCAAGCCCGAAACCTGTTCTGAAAATATGGGCAACATGATATTGTTCGATCATTGCAGCGGTACGACCGGTATCCGCTTTTTGGCCCGCCTTTAAAAGCCGTTCGAGCCCGATGCTCAAATACCCGCATGCTTTCCTGACAACTTCCTTTAATTCATCCCTGCTTTTTATGTTTTTCTGATCTGCGGCAATAATCTGGTTGCAAAGAGCCGCAAATTCCACCTGGAGATTCTGAAGCACTTCACCTGCAGAAATTCTGTTAAGCGACATCGCAAACAAATTGTCTTCTTTGAGCATCCCGTAAGGATAAAGGGGAACCGGCATCAGGGAAACATATTCATCCCTTCTTTTTGAGATTTTTTTACGGCGCACAAGCGCTTCCGGCTTTAAGGGAGAATAAATTCCGGCAGCTTCATGAAAAGGTAAAAAACCCTTTTCCGCAAGCCGGACATTCCTTATGCGGTAAAATTCCTCCTCCATTTCGGCCGGAAGAACAGACAATGATTCAAAGAGTATTTGCTGGTATTTCTTATGGTCATGCTCCGCAATCTTTTCCAGCATCTTTATTATAAACTCTTCTCTCTGTGCCTTTCCTGGCTTCTCTTCATCTGTCTCTGCCTCAGGCTCCGGCGCCTCATATTCTGGATGGTCAAGGACCTTGATATAGAAAATATCGTCAATCGTAACAAAATCCTTTCCGAGAGTTGACGGGTCCTGATCATGCTCCCTTATTGCAACCCTTATATTGTTATAAAGATAATATTCTATAAGGTCTGATTTTTTTTCAATTGCCCATTTTATGAAACGGTCCGGGGCTGCCTGAAACAGAATATCAAACCATCTTGTGACTGAACCTGTGTCAATCCTGTCCCTTTCCCAGAGCTCAACATCTAGAATGTAGTCCCACTGCCTGTCGGATGCCAAGGCAAGTAGCTCATAAGAATCGTTAAGCCCTATATCGTGTACAAGAAAATAAAAGTCTTGCTCGGGAAAAGAATGGATGAGGGCAGCCGGATGTTTTGCTTCGAGAATGCGGCCAAGGGCTTTTTCTGAAGAAAGCGCGATGATCTCTTTTCGTTGTGAAAGCAGGTCGCCAGACCTTTTTGCTGCAAGGTTATATTCATTCCTTTTATTAACCATTATTTCCCTTCAGGTTTTCATTTATTTAAATATTGACGGTTTCGTTAAAAATCATAAAGCCTGTCACTCCCGTGAAAACGGGAGTCCAGGACTACTTGAATAGACTGGATTCCCGCTTTCGCGGGAATGACGGAAAAAAGGCAATTTGATTGGTTTTATGGATAATATTATAAACGTACGTGAGGAATCTTGCAATCATTATACTTTATCAGGATTCCATGGCGCAAATTTCAAAAGGAGGAGCATGCCCGGTATTGCAATCAGGGTACATGCGATAAAAAAAAGCTCCCAGCCCGTATTCCCTACCAGAAATCCGGTAGGAGCCGAAGCAAGTACCCGCGGAATACCCATGAGGCTGCTCAAAAGTGCATACTGGGTAGCAGTGAATTTCTTATTTGTAATGCTTGCCATAAATGCGGTAAAGGCCGCAGTCCCCATTCCGCTTGAAAAATTCTCAAAAGCAATTACGCCGGAGAGAATCGGAACACTGTATCCTGTATGGGCAAGAAAGGCGAAACCTGCTGTCGATAATGCCTGGAAAAAACCAAAGATCCAGAGACTCCGGTTTATTCCGATATAAAGCATTGCAAACCCTCCGGCAAGACTGCCTGCAATTGTCGCCCAGAAGCCGAAAAGCTTGACAACCGCGCCTATTTCAGTTTTTGAGAACCCGATATCAATATAAAACGGGATAGTCATGGCGCTTGCCATTGTATCGCCGATCTTATATAAAACGATAAAGGCGAGTATCCATATTGCACCTTTCCTGCTGAAATATTCGGTTAGCGGCTCTATTACGGCTTCTTTAATGGTTTTTGGAGTGCCGGCAGAAATTTCCGGTTCAGGAGACAAAATCGTTGCAAGGATGCACGGCAAAAGACAGGCAGCCATTATCAGATAAACCGCCCTGTAAGAGAGCGTATCGGCCATTATCAAGCCGCCGCCCGAAGCAATCAGCATGCCTACCCTATAACCGTTGATATAAAGCGAAGAACCGAGGCCAAGCTCTTCATCGGGAAGGCTTTCCCGTCTGAATGCGTCAACTATAATATCCTGGGTTGCACTGAAAAATGTTACAAGGATCGCCGCGAAGATGACATAAAGAGGGTTTCTTCCCGGCTCAGTGAATCCGAGTCCAGCAATAGATAAAACAAGAAGGAGCTGTGCGGAAAGAAGCCATCCTCTTCTTCTTCCGAGAAACGCCGGTATATAACGGTCTAAAAAAGGAGCCCAGAGGAACTTGACAGTATAGGGAAGGCCGACCAGGGACATCATGCCTATCATTGCAAGGTCAACCCCTTCATCTTTCATCCATGCCTGCAATAATGTTATGGTGAGAAGAAGAGGCAGGCCGCATGAAAAGCCCATCACAAAAGTCACAAGCATCCGGCCGCTGAATATTACGCCAAGAACCGGTTCGCGCTTTCCTGACTTCCTGCTTTTATTTGCCTGCGCTGTCTGCAAGGAGTTTATACCGTTCGACTGGTATTATGTTTAAGCATATCGGCAGGTGTTACAACAGATCCGAATATCTG
The DNA here is from genome assembly GCA_018819005.1 of Pseudomonadota bacterium. Classification (GTDB taxonomy): domain Bacteria; phylum Desulfobacterota; class Desulfobacteria; order Desulfobacterales; family RPRI01; genus RPRI01. The sequence goes on from JAHJQU010000034.1 coordinate 3,100, forward strand.
TTTGAGGTTCAGAAGCTGCCCGCGCTGCTCATTTAAGACTTCAAACAATTTGCCGGGTATCTCCTTTTCCTTTCCATACGCATCGATCTGGAGATCGATCATTGCGATTATATTGTCAACGTACAGGGAGAACTGCTTAACGTAAAGCGATTCCGGATAATCTTTTCCAATTAAGTCCCGAAATAATTTTTTGAGATCTTCATATCCGGGTATTTCGCCTATCGGCGTCTCTATCGCCACGACCTCGTCATATACCTTTCTTTCAAGCCAGCCCAGCCATACTTTTACATCTCTTTTTTCGCCAAGAAGCTTGTTCGATGTTCCGCCTCTTGCCTTTTCTGTGAGAAAGTAATTGAGCCCTGCCATAATAGGCTTATGTTCCCCGGCTATTTTCTCATTACCGAAAAAAAGGAACTGTGCATCCATATATTCGGCAAGGGATCCGGGAATAAACGGCGCATTGGCCCACGGAGCTCGCTTTACTCCGGTCGCACCGACTTCCGTTGCAGTTGCTGCAGATACGATCGAAGCCCCGATAACAACTCCATAATCCGAATTCTTGGCAACTCTTACAGGCGGCATGGTATCACTATCCCTGCCGCTGTATGTAAATACTCTGGTGATAACTCCTTCAGGATCTTCGTTCTTAGGAGAATAGTTGGCAAGAGCCTTTGATGTCAGAGTGGCACGTGCATTGGGATGAGATATGGGAACAGGATTTCCGTTCTTATCAACCATCCCCTTTTCCCATGGACCCTGGAAGTTAAAACCTTTTACAGGCGGCTCCTCGCCGTTTCCTGTCCATTGGGGCACACCATTTTCATCAATAAGGACATTTGACCATATAACTTCTGTGCCTTCATTTCTGAGAAGCACTATAAGCTTCGGGTCGCCTTCCAGATTGACATCTTCAACAATCCCGAATATTCCGCACTCCGGATTAATTGATCTGATCGCCCCTTTTTCGTCAATCCACAACTGGGCAAGATCATCCCCGATAAAATAGTGTCCGGCCATAGCAGTAGTCGTCTTTCCGCATCCGCTCGGGGCAGCCCCGTCAAACCATGTTACACGGCCTCCCGGCCCTTCGATGCCGGTGATGAACATGTGCTCGGACAGCTCCCAGCCCCTGTTTTCATAAACAGCCTTATCAACTGAAAACCTGTGATTTCCCTTTTTCAGCAAAAGAGTATTTCCCGCATATGTGCAGTTTATGCTGTAAGTCGTCTGGTAGCTCCTGTCCATGTAAACACGGGCATTGGGAAGATCTTCCGCCCTGTTTTTACCTTGGCTGTGGATGTTTGTGTAAAAATGACCAAGCCGCTTAACCTCATTATCAAAAGAAAGGAATGCATTCCTGTATAAAATCTCGGCGCTGTGGGCAACATAGGCGGAACTGGTTATCTCTATGGCAGGATTTGACATTGGTGAACCGACAGGCCCGCGCATGTAAAAACCTGCTATCATTACTTTACCACGCATTATCCCAGACATCTTGTCACCGATATCTTTTAAGGCTTCATCCCTTAATGTTTTATTTGCAAGAGAACTGATCTCTTCCCCTTCATTGGCAATATAATAGGTTCGATCAGTAATGCGCCCCTGCTCTTTCTTCAGGTCATAGTGTATTGTATGTCCTTTCATGGGAAGTGTTGCTTCTTCACCATTTTTTATGGCAAGATCTCTGATATACTGCCTGTCAGCCTCAGTTCCGGTATTGATAAAAATGGAATCCGGCTGACACATCACAATCGAATTTGCTATTTTTAACAGAACACCTTCGTGCTTTATTGTTGAGATCTTCGAAAGATTTTCACTATCAAGCCTTTTTTCAAAAAATTTGAGGGCTGCTTCATAAGTTTTTACTCCGCCCATCTCCTGAACGATATCGATACCTTTCTTTTTTGTAAGCATATCATCTCCCTCTATCGGATTTTAATATCAGTCTTTTCACAGCCTGGCATCACCTTAAACTTATCCTGTACCGATATATTCTGGCGTATCCAGATCAATGCTTTCTCAAATTCGTTTTTAAGTTCATTTAAAGCCTTACCTCTGTGACTTACAGCGCTCTTCTCTCCCATACTCATTTCGGCAAAGGTCTTTTTCAAAAGGGGGTAATAAAATATGGGGTCATAGCCAAATCCGTTTGTTCCGGCTTGTTTCTCGGCAATAATTCCCTCACAGCGTCCTTCATACGTAAGGGCATTACCGGTTGGAACAGCAACCGATATAACGCACTCAAAAGAAGCTTTTCTGTCGGTTTTGTTCTTCATCTCATTGAGCAAATTGATGCACCGTTCTTCATCTTTAAGGTTCTCGCCGCCGTATCTCGCTGAAAAAACACCCGGAGCACCGGAAAGGGCTTCTACAACAAGACCTGAATCATCAGCCAGAACCGGAAACCCGAAAACTCTCGCAGCAAAGCTCGCTTTTTTGTAAGCATTTTCATCAAAGGTATTCCCGTCTTCTTCAACCTGTGGAATAGGGCCAAAATCCTGTAAATTTTTAATCTTAACGGGGTGATTTTTTAAGAGGGCTTCGATTTCTGCAGTTTTACCGCGGTTCCGTGTGGCTATGACAAGAGTTATTAAATTGTCCATTCTGAGAGCTTTTGTCTTTAAATTGATATGGAAATGAAGCAATTTTTTAAACAGGCTATTATTTATAAATCATGGTTTCCCCTTTGTAAAGTTTTTTCGCCACCAGGTAATTATCTCCGGATGGAAACCAACTGATTCATGTGTCGGTTCATAACCCGTTAAACAACTTATAATTCTTTACAAATATTTTCTGTTATACTACATCATCATTATAGTTTGATTTCCTTCCAGATCCACTTGATCCACAAATTAGATCCGGGCAATAAATGGATATCAAAAAAAGACTTTATTATATTCTTTTAGTAATTTTCCTTGTGGTACTTGCCGGAAGCAGTGGCTATTATCTTCTTTTCGGCGGCAAGCCGAAATACATGGATTGCCTGTACATGACTGTTATTTCCCTGACGAGTGTCGGATACGGCGAAACCCTGGAAGTAACCGGAAATGTCCCCGCACAAATTTTCACCATGCTGCTTATTACCGTAGGAATGGGTATTATTCTTTACGGAATAAGTACGCTGACCGCGATAATAATTGAAGGCGAACTCACAGGTATTTTGAGGAAAAACAAGATGGAAAAACAAATAAAAAAATTGAGTAATCACTATATAGTTTGCGGCGGAGGTGAAACCGGGCGTCATGTTGTTTCTGAACTTATGAAAAATAAGGAAAAGGTGGTTTTAATTGAGCATCTTGACGACAATATCGAAAAAAGCAGGCATATTGAGGGACTCCTATATATAAAGGGCGATGCTACAGATGATCATAATCTGATAACGGCTGGAATCGATAAGGCTGCCGGCATTGTCATATGCCTTCCTTCTGATAAGGATACTCTTTATGTAACCATGACGGCAAGGATGATGAACGGCAAAATGCGTATTATAAGCAGGATGGTTGATCAGGCTCTTCAACCCAAGCTTAAAAAAGCCGGTGCAGACAGCACGGTTTCCCCGAATTTTATTGGCGGTCTTCGTATGGCTTCCGAAATGCTGCGTCCGACTGTTGTGGATTTTCTTGACAGCATGCTTCGGAGCAGCCAGGGGCATATCCGTATAGGCCAGCTTAATGTTAAAAAAAATTCCAAGGCAATAGGTAAAAAGATAAGCGACCTGGAATTAACAGACAAATTCAATCTCGTTGTCCTGGGTTCCAGGTATCAGGACAGGGAAATACATTTTAATCCTCCTCCTTCAACGGTTATTACTGAAGATCTGACCATCATTATAATGGGAGATGTTGAAAATATAGCAAGAGCAAAAGAGGTCTTCTAAATTCTTTTAAAAACAAGGCCGGCCCAGTCCTTCTCTTTTTCCTCCCGCAGGCAAATGAAATGCTCCTTTGAATAAAACCTGGACAGTTCATTCGCTTCAGAAACTTTTATACCTGAAAAAACGAGCATGGAATCTTTACCGGTCAGTCCAATCATCACCGGATACAAGCCTATTAATGTCGGATAGCGGAGATTTGCGGTAACAATTGAAAACTTCCCTTCAATTTTTTCAACCGGCATATCCGATATTTCAACCCGATTACCGAGTCCGTTAATTTGAGCATTTTCCATTGATTCTTTTCTGGCGCATGAATCGGTATCAATCCCCATTGCCTTTTTGACACCAAACAGCAGGCAGGCAATTGCCAGGACACCGCTTCCTGTCCCGATATCAAGAGCTGAACTGCCGCTTCCGTTTATTAATTCTCCGTTTTCATAAAAAACCTGTTCAATTCCGCGAAGAGCAAGCCTTGTTGTTGGGTGATCACCACTTCCAAAAGATACTCCATGCCGCATCTTTATTACTACATCGCCAGGATCGCTCGCAAAACTCATTCCGTAAGGCACAAGCACTATACGCTCCGACACACGCACGGGCTTTTCAAAAGACTTTTCTATAAAAGAGCATCCGTGCCTGTATGTATATGTCAATTCTCCTGCGGCTATCAGATC